>NZ_QCZG01000019.1 GCF_003097615.1 Pueribacillus theae | reverse complement strand
CTGGCCAGTAACAAAGGCTTTCAGCCGTAGAGCAAACCACCCGTTCACACGGGTGGTTTTGATTAAGTTTAGAAGACGGTTTAGTCTTTTTTGAAGATAGTGAAGGCAGAGTGTGGATAGTACTAGAAGAATTAATAGCAAGAATAATGAAGGAGGATAAAAGTGATTGATGAAATCATGTTAGTGACTTACGCACCTTATGAAAATTGGTTTGATTATATGGAAACAACGCCTTTACTCACATTCCCTGTAAAAATGGATTGGCTGTCTGATTTTCTGGAGAAGAACTACGAAACTACAATTGATGAATTTTTGCGTGAATACAACTATGACGATTCAGAATTTATTTTGAGAAACTGGATCGCCCATTTAGAAACGAGGGATAAAAATGAGCAATAATGTCGTTACTCAATTACGTTGGACAGAGGAAGACGTTTACGCTTACTTGGAATTTAAAGGCTTCAAAACGAATAAAGAAAACCTTCAAAAGCTACTGGATAACGGACTAGGGAAAGCGTTAGACTTTGTCTTATTAGAATCAGGGTGGGATGTGATTATGCAAGTCATAGACGAGACTGAAAATTTAGAACCGAACTAGAAAATACTGGAATCAGTTGCTATACTGGAGGAAAAAGAGTAGGAGGTTATATTAATGCCTACAGGAGGATGGGCAACTGATTCCGGATTACTAGATCGTTTTAGTGGATATGTATCACATTGGTCATTGTTAGAGACAATGTTTTTGGCTATGTTAATTATAGGATTTTTTATTATAGCGAATATTTATATGAAGCTGGAAAGGGAAAGGGCAGAAAATGGCAACCTAAGACGGAAAATCCGTTGGCTGGAGGAAGAAATTGATGAACTTAAAGAAGAACGGCTGGAGAAGAAAGGCAGCTGAGGAGTGAAATTAATACACGTTAATACACATTAATACAGTATTAATACACCTGAAAACGTTGATATGACGCGGTTTAATACACTTTTACAATCTCTTGTATGAAAGATTTGAAGAGGTATAGGAAAATAAATTTTAATTACTTTAATACAGGTATTGGAATATTCTGAAANAAAAAAAAAAAAAAAAAAAAAAAAAAAAAAAAAAAAAAAAAAAAAAAAAAAAAAAAAAAAAAAAAAATGGAGTTTTCCAATCCCGGCAATATTCATAAATTAACTTGACATTTGACAACTTAGCGTATAATATAAGAATTGGATAAGTGTGCTTGCGCCTCTTCTATTTATAATATAGTAAGAGGCATTATTATATAATATAATTATCAGAAAATTCTAAATTAAAATTAAAAATTTTTTAGAGGGGTTGCTGAATCTTTAATACAATAGGCTTGAAAAGTGTATTAATCCGCGTCCTTATGCGGTTTGTAGGTGTATTAATACTGTATTAATTGCGTATTAATGGTGTATTAATTATAATACTCAATAGACTATTCGAAAGGTGGATTGTTAAATTGAAATGCAAAATATGTAATAACGCCCTTGTTGTTCCCAGCTACAGGCAGCTGTTTCCTTACTTCAACTTTCCAGCACATTCTTCTGAAGAGTGGGAGATATGTAGGCAAGGGCTTCTACATGAAAATCTAAGGCCTGTTTACGGTTTTCTCCAGCAAGCGGTAAACATGACAGCGAAGTTAGAAGGAAAATATTTTGACTTAAAGAACTTTCTAAATGACAGCGGCAAAAACTTTGAACTTCTTCTCCAGATCGACAGGCTAGGGGAAATGGTAAACGAGACATTTCCGAAAGCTGATATAAAAGTAACCGATCATTTTGTTCCAGCAGAAATTCAACTGGACAGGTACACATACCAGAAGCTAGTTGCCTACGAACTGGAAAGGGAAACACGGACACCTATATTTTTAAAGAATACGTCAAAGGAGATTTTGAACCGAATGCAGACAGGCGACTTTGCATTAAACAGTCCGTTCTACTATGGAACGATCCCTTATAGCCGGGCCAGCCAATCTATCCGTGTTCCAGCCGAACTTGTTAAGGCCGTACGTTATCCGTTTATCCACAAGGAACGATCAGTCGAAAGAATCTTTATGGAATTTGCCGAACGGATAAATATTTCTGAAAGAAATGAAGACATCGCCTACTTAATTTTAAAGAAGGATATTCGGCCAAGCAATATAAGAAGGAGGGTAATGGGTGAGACAGCTTCATATGTAGTGAACTTTGCACAGCTTCCAGGACTTCCAGGAGACAAGCGAGCAGCCATTCATAAATCGTTACAGAGCGTTGATTCTTCAGCCATAAAGCAATTAGCCTGGGAAGTGGAGAAAACGCCGCTAACAAGCACTAGGGTTGATTATGAAGACAAAAAAGCGATTGATCGCTTATCAAAAGAACTTAACCTTCCGGCCTACAAAGTGGTAACTGCTTTACTTTTATACGCTAACTATGTGAAGGCTTGACAACTATAATGACTATAGTATAGAGTATTCATAACAAATGTAAAAAGATGCTAATCAGTCGCACGGCGTAAAATAATGAAGAATAGACACAAAATGCGAAGTAAGGAAGGTAAAAATGATGGAAGAGTATATTGAGCAAATGATTAAAGATGGTTACCATTCAAAAAATGATTTTGAACCTATAAAGTGTGTACATTGTCAAAGTACAGACCTTGAGGATACTGACTTCATTGTCGAAGAGTTAGGTACTCATGTAACAACAGAGTACAGAAAGGTCTGTAAAAAATGTGGAAAAGAAGTTGGATATTGGTCTTATGGTAATTGGCAACTTTAATTCACAGTTCAATTTTTAAACATGATTTATCCAAAAATGTAGAAGTTAATTGAAGGTCAAAGGAGTGAATGGACTATAATTAATTTATACCCATACCAACAGCAAGACTTAGACTTTTTTTCAGGCTGGGGAAGATCCGCTAACTTCTCCGAACCTGGAGTAGGAAAAACGCCCGTTGGCGTGAGACTTATCCACAGGTTAGAGGGGATCCCCTGCCTTATCGTCTGCCCGAATGTGGTACGCTATCACTGGGAAGACGAAATCAAGCGATTCTGGAAAGGAGAGCCGCCAAACATCGTTCAGTACCAAGGAAGTGCAAATGAAAGGAGGGAGATAAGTCAGCCCGATGTTTTGATCGTCAACTACGAACTATTCAGGCTGGATTTTGAACACTATTTCTCGAAATTTGAATATAAAATGACGTTGTTCGATGAGGCCCACCGTTTGAAAAACAGAAAAGCAAAAGTAACAAAATGCGCTTATAAATTAAAAACAAAATACATTCACCTAATCACTGGAACGCCGATCACGAACCAATTTGACGACATATGGAGCTACCTTCGGCTTCTCTTCCCAGAACAATTTGGCAGCTACTGGAAATTCATCAACCGTTACGGTAACCTAGCGAACAATGGCTTTGGAACTGAAATCATCGGGGTACGCCAAGATCGTTTACCACAACTTACAAAAACAATCCAACAATTTTCCATAAGAAGGCGAAAGAAAGACGTACTGCCTGACCTTCCAGATAAAACCTATCAAACTATCTATGTAGACCTTACGCCTAAACAGCGTAAAGCCTATGAAGAAATGAAAAAGTTTATGGTTGCTTCGCTGGGGAAAGAAGAAATCGAAGTGCCTAACATCGTCTCCCAGCTTATGCGGCTTAGGCAGATTACACTAACGCCTAAATTAGCAGGTTTTGAGTCTGATGAATCCTCCAAACTACCTGCTTTATTGGAACTGCTTCAGGAAAGAAAGCTTGCCGGGAAGAAAACTGTTGTCATGTCCGAATTTAAACAATGGATTGACATTTTGGAAAATAAATTAAATACCCACAACATATCCACAGTGAGAATCACTGGAGCAGAAGACCATTTTGAGCAGCGTCGATCACAGCAAACATTCCAAAACGGCAAGGCCGATGTCGCCTTATGCACAATACGAGCTGCTGGGCTGGGTATAGACTTAACAGCTTCTGATATGATCATTTTTACAGACATTGCCTGGAATGATACAGACAATAAACAGGCCGAGGATCGAATACACCGAGCCACACAAAAGGGGAACGCTCAAATTGTAAGGTTGTTCGCAAAAGATACATTAGACCACGTTATTTTAAACCGAACCATTCTAAAAGCGATTACAGCAGGACAAATCTTGTCTGAAGATATTCAGCACCTAGAGCAATTGCTTTCAGCATAAAAATGTATTATAATAATTGAACCAAGGAACATATGTTCGAAAAATACAACATAAAGGGGAATGTCAATTGAAAATCTCAAAGCAACTGCTCCTAAAAAAGATTGATAAAGCAAAGGAAAATTATTCAGAACTAGATAATGTTGCGTACTCAAATGTCCTGCATAAAGTCATCGACTTGCTTGATAATTCAAACCCAACGGAGTGGGTAGCTATTGGGGAAACGATCATGATGGAGGGGGCTTATCAAATGATCGCACAAACAGAAGGGAGGAAAATACCTTATGACACAACGAACATTGGAATTAATAGAGAAGACAAGTTATTCACAGCAAAGAACACTCCTTCGGTGTCCTAAAAAATACGAATACCATTATGTAAAGAAAATAAGACCGAAAAAAGATGACGACAAATTCCTGTTCGGTCGGGCTGTTCACCAATTTTTAGAAACGTATTATGAAGCACAAAAAGAATCAAAATATTCAAAAGATGAAGCATTTAAGATCGCACATCAAGCGTTTCAAACTTACGTCCAACATCACTTTCCAGATAATGACGAAGCGCACGAACAAGCGAATCTTGCTGAAGCAGTTATTAAACATTACCACCAGTGGGCGAGGGAAAACGATAATTTCCTCATACTGGGAGTAGAAGTTCCTTTTGAACTTGTCATAGGTAAAACAAAATTTATCGGCTATTTTGACGCTATTATTGAAATCAGCGGGAAATATTGGATTATGGAACACAAAACAGCGAATCAAACAAAAACAGAACACACAATCAGGGATAAGCAAATCAGTGTTTACGTATGGGCGGCTAGAGAACTTGGAATCCCAGTAGAAGGAGTTATTTATAACACCATAAAGAAAGCGGTTCCAGAAAAACCGAAAGTGCTTAAAAGCGGCAAATTGTCGCAAGCATTGAACCAAAACGTTACATTTAATTCATACATGGAAGCGATTAAAGAACTCGGCCACGATCCAAGTGGTTATCAAGAAATTTTAAGCAAACTGGAAGAGAAGGAAAACACCTTCTTTTCCAGGGAATTCGTTACAAGAACAGATGAAGCAGTCGAAGCGGCGAAACGAGACATTCATCAAACCGAAGCACTAAAATCAGCATTAGTTGAATTAAACATTTTCCCGCGCAACGACACAAGAGATTGCGCATGGGACTGTCCGTTTAACGACTTATGCTTGGCTGAACTTGAAGGGAGGGATACAAACGCCCTGTTGTTAGAAAAATATAAAATTGCTGAATAAATATATTGACTACTCAATAGTGTATAGCATATAATAAGATATGAGTGATGGGAAACAAATGTTAACGTCACTCAACCCCTCATTCTAGCGAGCCTTTTCAATCAGGAAAGGGCTTGTTAGTTTCTATAAATAATAAAAACCAAAAAGGAGACAAGAAATTGCCAAAAGTTTATATAGCAAATTTAGGAGGACATGATTTCTCAGATGCTCAACGTTTTGGGGAACTTACCTTTCTTACGACTCACGGATTCAGCGCAAAAGAACTGGACAGAATTGCGTTCGAACTATCCCTTAAACTGGAAAACTACGATCCCGAACAAGACTTCTTCCTTCCCGTTGGGCAAGACATCGTAAATTTAACCGCTTTTTGGATACTAAGTCAGAAAACCGATGAAATTAGCACCCTATATTGGGATTTTAGAAGCAAGCGGTACGTGGAGCATGTGTACAACCCAAACTTATACAGCCAAATCGTAAATAACTTAAATATGAGAAAGGAGATCATAAATAATGAATAATGAACTAAAGAGTATTTTAGAGAGGATCAATAATCAACCTGAACGTGCAGAAGCCTTAAAAATCCTCATTTACGGACCTTCAGGAGTCGGAAAAACTACCTTTTATGACGGAATCAAAGACGCATTAATTCTTGACGTTGAAGACGGTACGACATCTTTACAGAAAAAAGCAGAAATGAGGAAAAACGGCACACGTATTTTCCAACTGGAATCTTGGGAAGACTTGCAAGGAATTTTTCAGCTTATTCAGCAAGGCGAACTTTCCTTTACGAATATCGTCCTAGATTCAGTCACTGAAATTCAAGAGCTTTGTAAAGATCACGTTCTTGCAACACAAGACAGACGCAGAGTAAGTCCTGAAACTCCGTCACAACAAGATTACGGCGTGATTAGCGAGCGAATGAGAAGAATGCTACGCAACTTCCGCTCACTCGATTCGAACATCATTTATATTGCGAGAGAACGCTATTTGAAAGATGAATCGACTGGAGAAGAAAGAGTGCGCCCCGATGTTTCAGGAAAACTGCAAGACGACCTTCCAGGGGCGATGGATATTGTAGGCTATATGGTATCCAAAGGAGGAGATCGAAAAATTGGCTTTGACCTTGAAGGGAAGTGGCTTGCCAAAGACCGCACAAACCGACTAGAAAAATTAATGGAAGATCCGACATGGGACAAAATGGAAAAGGTTTTTCCTGAACTTATCACACTGGAGAAAAAGAAAGAAGATTTAGCTGTATAAAAGGAGGATAAGAAACGATATGTTAAATATCGAACAACTGGCAGACAAACTTCAAGTATCCACAAGAACCATTTATTCATGGGTAGAAAAGCGTATCATCCCTCATTATAAAATAGGGCAAGGGATTCGCTTTGACAGGCAAGAAATTGAAGAATGGATCAAATCAAAGAAAGTCCCTACCAAAGATGGATCAGTCGAAACACTTGAATCATTGGAAGAAGAAAGTGTTTCGACTGACGAAGGAAGTGGTGTCCATTAACGTAGACAAAGCATGAGCGAGGAGGCAGTATTATGTTACATGTTGGTCTGAAAAGCGGCGAAAAATTAGAAGCTCCGCCACTTGATAAAGAAATACTCAGATTTTCCAGTTACTTGTATGATTCTTTCTTTTCTACAGAAGACGAGGCTTTTATTTTATTAAATGGATTAATCGTAAGAAAAAATTCAATTGAATATATTCATATAAAGGAGAGGTAAAGATGGCAGTTATTAAAATGAATTTAGACGAAATTAATGAAGGTTTTACACCAATCCCAGAAGGCGAATATGAAGCGTATGTTTTTGAAGTAAAAAGGAAAACGTTCAACTCAGGAAACGAAGGATTTTCCATAACATACAACATTGCGGAAGAACCTTACAAAAAACGAAAAATCTTCGACAACTTAGTGATCACAGAAGCAGCATTTTGGAAGCTAGGCCAGTTCTACAAAGCTGTTACCGGGTATTCTGGAGAAGTAGAAATCAACACGAACGAGTTTCCAAGTTTTGTAGGGAAGCGAGTACGTTTGAGTATTGCAGTAGAAGAACAGACGTACCAAGGAGAAACAAAAGAGCGTAACGTTGTTAAAAATGTTAGCTTTATCGGAGGCTCCGTCCCAATTGGAGTAGACTTAATGGACTCGCTTGCAGATCGTGAAGGGGCTGCCATTAGTGACGCAAGCACCCCTTTTTAACAGTTTTTATATTGACTACTCAATTGAATAGATGTAGGCTGAGAATAAAGCGTCTCAGCCTTCTTTATACTCTTTAAGGAGGCTAAATCTTGAAATTGATTACATTAACCCAGGGAAAAGCAGCCATCGTTGACAAGAGAGAGTACGAGCGGATTTCACAATATAACTGGCATTACCACAAAGGGTATGCTGCTAGGACCTCACGAGAAAATGGAAAGAAAAGAACGATTTATATGCACAGGGAGATTATGCAGACTCCTGAAGGCTTTGTTACCGATCATATTAACGGCAATCGCCTTGATAACAGAAAAAAGAATTTAAGAATCTGCACGAGAGCTGAAAACAATATGAACATGCGAAATTACAAATCAAGAAAGAAATCAAAGAAAGCTTCAAAATTTAAAGGCGTTTACTGGGTAGGCGGCATTCAAGCGAAATGGGTAGCTGAAATCCGGCACAACGGGAAACAAATTCATTTAGGGTACTTTTTTCATGAGATAGAAGCTGCTTATGCTTACGATCAAGCCGCATTAGAACTATTTGGCGAGTTCGCTTCTCCAAACTTTACAGCAGAGGATGGAAGTAAAAAATGTATGCTGACGACTTTAAAGCCCTCTTCCCAGACGGAGAGTGGGAAAACTCAGGAAATGATAATTATTTAATTAATTGCCCTTTCCACGATCATTTAGAATCAAAAACACTTGCGATAGATTTTAATTCGGGCCTGTGGGTTTGCAAAAACCCTGAATGCGGTGCATCTGGAAAAGGCGTGAAGCAATTAGAACAAAGAATGTACAGACAAGAAAGAATCGGAGCGTTTGAAGAACAAATCTCTATCGGTAGAAGTAAGCTTCAAAACGACAAAGAAATGCTAACATTCCTCCAGAACGAGCGAGGATTAAACGCAGAAACCGCTTATCGCTATAGCCTCGCTGTCTCTACTGAGCCAGTTAAAGATACATTAACAGGGGTAGTTACGTACAAAAAATATTTATTAATTCCCATTTTTGATCGTACTGGAAACATCGTTTCTGGAAGAAAATATTTACTTCCCCAGTATAGGGAAGACGGGGATACAAAAATCAAATTTACTTGGCCCAAGTCTCCGATCACACTTTACCCTGTTTCCTCTTTAAACAAAGGAACAATCGTCATAACCGAAGGCGAACTAGATGCACTTCTACTTAATCAATTAGGCATTCCTGCTGTCACTTCTACAGGAGGATCTTCAGCAGATTTCAAACCGTTTGCTTCCAGTTTTCAAGGGAAGACAGTCTACATTTGCTATGACAGTGACAATGCAGGAAAGACTGGAGCAGAAAAAGTAGCAAAAACGTTAATAAACCAACCTGATACGGTTGTTTACAATATAGATTTACAACTAGAAGATGGGGAAGACGTTACAGATTACTTCATCAAATATAAAAAGACAAAAGACGACTTTCTCATGCTGATGAAACATGCACAAAAAATCGAAACCCCAACGCCTCCAGAACTTCCAATGAGCCATATTGGAACAAAGCATATTAACAAACAGTATCTCGTTGAAGCACGGGTACTAGGAGAATCTGGCATCAGTAAATTCTTATGGAACCATCATAGTGTTCTTGAATGTAAAGGCTATGGACTTGAAGCATGTCATGACTGCCCTTTAAACGAAGCGAAGAAAGCTGTTGTTATCGAACCTAACGACCCATTAGTTATGGAACTAATTGAACAAACTCCACAAAAACAAAGGCAATTCATCGGCAGCATGGCGCATATTCCGTACATTACAAACACAAAGCGTTGCAACTTTTGGAAATTCAGCGATGAATCAAAGCAAGAAATTGCCGTTCCTATTTTTATCGAAAGCGCAGATGAAAACACCCCAGAAGCGAAAAGAGAACTAGCAGGGTACGTCACAACAGAAAAGGCAGCTTCAAGCATTAAGAGCGGACATAAAGCTCGGTTTTGGCTTACCCCCGTTCAAGAAACCCGCAACAACGGCCAACTTATGTTTATTGCAGAGGAGGCGATTCCGTTGCAAGATGACTTGGACACCTTCAAAATGACCGAAAAACTTCACGCGAGATTAAAAGTATTTCAAGGGAACCCGTTTCAAAAAATTCCTGAAATCACTTCATCGTTAAATAAAAGCATATACCGAATCCGTGGACGTGAAGACTTAGTGACCGCGTACGACCTTGTATACCATTCCGTCCTGGGAATCCCGAACCCGAATGCACCTAACCGTATCGTCAAAGGATGGGTAGAGCTTTTAGTCATTGGCGATCCTGGAGAAGGAAAATCACAGCTTGCAATGGAAATGCAGCGTTACTACGACTTAGGCGCAATCCAAGACGCAGCTACAGCAACGCCTGGAGGACTAACCGTTACAACCGTACAAATGGGTGGCAAATGGATATTCAGGGACGGACTCTTGCCTTTGAACGATAGAAGGCTCGTATTCATTGATGAATTTAACAAGCTTCACGCTGAAGATATGGGAAGGCTCAACACATCACGCTCCAGTGGATCGATTACAGCTTCATCTTCCGCTGGAACATACGAGAAAGACGCAAGAGTAAGGCTTGTTTGGATCACAAACCCTAGAGACGGACAGCGAATCAACATGGGAAGAGACGCTGGAGAATTCCCGATTAAAATGGTTCCCGAACTTTTCCCAGATAGAGGATCGCAAGACCGCCTAGACTTTGCTGTCCTCATTTTACAAGTCGACGACAAGCCTGAATTTACTTTCCCTCCAGCCGATAAAGAAGATCCTGTTTACACAAAAGAACTTTGCCGATCTCTTATTTTATGGGCTTGGACGAGAAGGCCAGATCAAATTAAATTCACGAAAGACGCTGTAAAAGAAATCAGGCTTATTTCAGATCAATTACGAAGAACGTATTGGCACGCTGATAGCGATATTGAGCTTATTAACTCCGGAGAGAGAACGACAGAACGGATCATGAGACTTTCCGCAGCCGCTGCTGCAAGAACGTACTCAACAGCGGACGGGGAGAACTTATTCATCACCCCAGAACACGTTCAATTTGTGAAACAGTTCCTTGAAAACCAATACGGAAAGATGGAGTACGGCGAGTATATACAGTCCATTCAAATGAGACAGAAAGCCAGAATCATTGAAGAAGCAGAAGAAACTCCTGACACAGAAAAAACAATTGAGCAAGTAGCAGAAGCCCAAGTATACCAACTTCTTATACAAGACCGTTTGTTTAAAGACATGTTAACTAGCGGTATGTACGACATCAGTCTTGAAAGAAAACTGGAAAACAGGAACGTTTTAGGCTGGCTTTACACGAAAGGATACGTTCGTACAGATGACGCTAGGCATTTCAAATTCACGAAGGCTTTCTACCAAGAATTGGAGCCTAGACTAGGCAACATTCCACAAACTTTCTAGGAGGGTTGAAATGAAAGTATTTAAAGGCGCACGTTTGAAATGGTTTGTCGTTACGGAAAATACGTCAGAGAAAAGAGAACTGTTCAAACTCATTGAAAAACGTGAGCCAAACGCCGTTTACTATTATCCGAATGGAGAAAGGCATGAACAATTTCTCGTAACATCTGAGGAGTGTGATTTAATCAATGAGCAATTACGTTCTAACTGCCAAAGAAGCTCTTGATGTTTTAGAAAAGTACCACACAGATAAGCCCAAATATGTGGCGATTGACACAGAGACAACAGGGCTACAGTGGGACACACATGAAGCGTTTCTCATTCAAGTAGGCTGGGGATGGGGCGATAACTATGCCTTCCCCGTACAATTTTCTCGGGAAGTTGCTGAGATTATAGAAGACCCTTCAAGCGAGAAAGTCCTGCATAATGCTAAATTTGACACTCACTTTTTAGAGAATCTAGGAATTAAAGTAGCTGGAAAAGTACATGATTCCCAAGTCATGGCGAGACTTCTTTTATCCGGTAACGAATCTATCGCCCTTGACGATCTTGCGACACATTTAATTGACCAGAAAGCTGGAGAAGCCGACAAAGCGTTAAGAAAATGGATGAAACAAGAGAAAACAAGAAGAAGTAAACAGCTTACAACCGAATTGAGAAAAGCAGGCTACACACGAAAAGCGTATGACAACTGGAAAAAAGAAAACATCCCTCTTCCTCCAGAAGTGTTAGAGATTGAAAAATCCGTTGACCTAAACGTCACATATGAAGACGTTCCGTTAGAAATTATGGAAAAATACGCCACTGGAGACGTAAGGCACACGCTAGCGTTGTTTAATAAATTTAGACCCATTATTAAAAGCAATAATCTAACGAACGCTTACGAGCGAGATATGCAAACCATTTCCTACGTCTACAACTGGGAAAGGCGAGGAATGTCTGTTGACTTGCCTTATCTAGAAGAAGGAATCGAGTACGGAGAGCTTAAACTCAAAGAACTGGAGCAAGAGATACACACCATAGCTGGAAGAGAACTTAACACGAACTCACCGAAACAAATTCTTGGAATCTTTCATGAACGTGGATTGCCCATCAAAGCAACAGACGAGGAAACATTAGAAGGAATTGCAGCCCAAGATCCATTAGCGTCGAAAATTGTCGAGTACCGCAAGCATGGAAAAATCGTTGGAACCTACTTTAAACCGATTTACGAAAGAGCGAAACGAACGGGAGGAACCATTCACGCCAACTTCAATGTTGCCGGGCCCGTAACAGGAAGATTTTCAAGTTCAGACCCGAACCTTCAAAATATTCCTAACCACAACTTAGGTGAAAAGCTGAATGTTAGAAGAGCGTTCATTCCCTCCAATGGCTATAGTTTTGTGTTTATGGACTATTCCCAGATGGAAGTTATTATCATGGCTGAATACAGCGGGGACGAAAACTTGATCCAAGCCATTTTAAATAAAGAAGATCTTCACACAAAGACAGCATTGTCCATCGATCCAAGAGCGAAAGAAGTTTACCTTCCCGGCGTTCCAAAGGACGAACAGCCGCCTGAGTTTCAAAAAATCAGAAGCATGGCAAAAGCGACAACGTTTGGGATTTTCTACGGCATCGGAGCCAGCACCCTTTCAAAGAATCTAAAGATCGACATTGAAACAGCAAGGCAATATATCCGAAACTTCTTTCTAACCTATCCTAGAATCGAAGCCTTTATGAGAGCCGTTCAAAACACTGCCCAACGCAGGCCAGGCAGATACGTGATCAATAAATTCGGAAGAGTGTACTGGGGAGTAGAAGGCAGGGAATACGCTCTTGCCAACTACCTTATCCAAGGCACAGGAGCCGATATGATTAAAACCGCAATTGACAGATGCGAGAAGCTGCTTCAAGGATACAAAAGCCGCATCGTCCTCATGGTACATGACGAACTTATCTTTGAAATTGCGGACGGGGAGCAGCACCTTATCCCGCTCTTGAAAGAACAGATGACTTACTTTCCAACGTTCAAGCTTCCTATTGAAGTAGGCATTGAATATTCTTCTACTTCATGGGCAGAACCTTTACCTTGGAGAGGTCAAGATAAAAAGCAAACCGCTTAGGAGGATTAAACATGCAATACATGAAATTATCTGATGAATTTTTGTCACAGTACAAAGGGAAGCAGCCGAAATGGGGGTTTGATGGACTAGGGTATATCATTTACTTAAGAACTTACGCACGCACAAAACAGGACGGCACACTCGAAGATTGGTGGGAAACCGTAAGACGTTTTACAGAAGGAAACTTTAATATTGAAGCACAAAGGCTTGTCAAGCTTGGCAAATTTACATTTTCAAAGAAAAGACAGCTTCGGCAAGAAATGGAACGCTTTTACCACATGGCTTTTAATCTCGTTATCCTTCCTCCAGGAAGAGGAATGTGGATGTCCGGCACAGAGTACGCCAATCGGGTAGGAGACGCAGAAAATAACTGCTGGTTTATCTCGATGCGCCCTCAAGCATACGGGAAAGTAAATCCCCTGGGAGTGAAATCAAATAAACCGCTGCCTAGTTTTCCAGCCGTTTTCACGTTTGATCAAGCAATGAAAGGCGGAGGCGTGGGCGATAATATACAAATCAAGAATACCGGATTAATGCCAGAGGTCAAAAACTCAACTGAACTTAAATTTTATGTAAATGCCCATCACGAAGATGTAGAAGAGTTGCTGGCTTTAAAATGCGGCGTTCATAAGAAGACGTTAGACCTTACCGGAAAACAAGTGCGTGACTTAGAGAGTTCGTTTGTCGTACCTGATTCACGCGAAGGATGGGCAAACGCTTTACGTATTGTTATTGACGCACATTTTGAAGGTAAGGATTCACTAGCCATTGACGTTTCCAAAGTACGCCCAAAAGGAGCCCCGATTAGAGGCTTTGGCGGAACAGCTTCTGGCCCAGCACCACTTGTTGAAATGTTAACGAAAGTTAACCGCATACTCAATAGAAGAGTCGGAAGAAAATTAACCCCGACAGAATGGGGGGACATTATTCAGCTTATCGGCACTTGTGTCGTAGCTGGGAACGTAAGAAGAACCGCCTTAATTCTTATCGGAGACCAAGACGACCAACAATTTATCCAATCAAAGAACTATGAACTGGAAGAGAATCAAGCTGCTTCCCAGTGGCGATGGGCAAGCAACAACAGCGTTGATATTTCATTTAATACCACGTCAATTCAGTTTAAGAAAATAGCTGAAAATATTTACTACAATGGGGAGCCTGGCGTTGTAAACGTTGCTCTCGCCAAGGATTACGGAAGAATCGCAGACGGCAAGCAGGAAGGGGTTGATGAAGAAGTAGAAGGCTTCAATCCTTGCGGAGAGGTCACACTGCCGAATGGAAGTCCTTGTAACTTGTTTGAAATCAATCTTCCTAGAATCCATGAACTCATTGAAGCTGGAGTGGAAACGGACTTCTTGTATGAAGAAGCAGCGTATATGGCTGCAAGGTACGCATACCGTGTGACTTTCCGTCCTTACGAATGGGAAGTAACAAGAGAGATTGTGGAACGTCATAGACGCTTAGGAATCGGCATTACAGGCATTACAGACTGGGTACTCATGAAGTTTGGAGACCGTGCGATCTTAGGCTTTAACGACAACGGCGATCCAATTTTTAACAAAGAAGTTACGAAGAGCCTGGACGCTCTTTACAACCACGTCAAAGAATCCAATATCGCTCAAGCGAAAGATCTAGGGGCGAATGAATCTATCAAACTTACAACCGTAAAGCCTTCTGGAACAGTATCAATCCTTATGGGAGTAAGCCCAGGGCAGCACTTCCATTGGTCAAAATACATGGTGAGACGAGTTCGCTTTGCCGCAAACGCTCCTTTAGTACCTGTTCTTGAAGAATGCGGCTATCCAAAAGAACAAGCAATTAAAGGTTTTGATGAAAAAGGAAACCCTGTTTATGACGAAAACACAGTCGTATTTTCCTTCCCAGTCAAAGCCCCGATCGCGGAACATGAGAAATTTCAATCTGCTGGAGACGTGCCTTTGCATGAGCAGGCAGCTATTCAAGCACTACTGCAAACATTTTGGAGCGACAACGCTGTAAGTGCGACATTATCATTCAAGAAAGCATTGCCTAAGCCTGTATACTTTTCAGACGGAACGCAGCTTCAAGATAAATTTGGCTACCCAGTTCTGGAGCCGAATCCTCGTGAAGAGAAACAAATTGTAGAAGAAATTGCAGACGTTTTAAACAGGTACTCAACTGTCCTTAAATCAACAAGCCTGCTTCCTCATGCAACAGAAACCTATCCGCAAATGCCATATGAGGAGATTTCGGAAGAAGAGTATAAGGAAATGGCTTCCAAAATAACCGCCAAGCCTTGGGAAGTTATGAACGGAACAATTCTTGCCGACCAGGAAAGCGAAGAAGATGTTATAGGGGAGTGTGAAGGTGGAGTATGTCCAATAAAATAACGGTTTTAGATAAAGGGTATGTCCGTTTGATTGAGCCAATGGGATCTGATTTGAGCGTAGTCAATGCTGCAAGAGTTTCTTTCGACAAAGAAAGCGGAAGGATAGACGACAGAGATAAGCGTCTCATTCAATTTTTGGCTAGGGAAGGGCATACCAGCCCCTTTCGCCACGCCTTCGCTTCTTTTGAAATATACGCGCCCCTGATGGTAGCTAGGCAATGGTTTAAATATATCGTCGGAAGCGATCACGCTATGGACGGATGGAACGAATCGAGCAGAAGGTATATTACTGAAGAACCGACATTCTATGTTCCTGGAAAAGAGGAGTGGCGTTCTGCTCCAGAAAACTCCAAACAAGGATCAGGAAAACCCGTTGACCCGTTAATTGGAAACATGCTTATGAACGAAATGGAAAATCACATTAGAAAGGGAGAAGCATTATATAACTTTGCCATTGAACAAGGTATATGCGCAGAGCAAGCACGCCTTTTCCTCCCTGCCTACAGTCTGTATGTTCGCTGGAGGTGGACAGCATCACTACAGAGCATTTGCCACTTCCTAAACGAGCGTTTAGCATCTGACGCACAGAACGAAATTACTCAATACGCCAAAGGGGTCTATGAATTAGTCGAACCACACTTCCCAGAATCCGTAAAAGCGTTGGTGAAGCAACATGAGTAAACTGGCGGTTCATTTCTCAAGCCGATCATCTGACTGGGAAACTCCACAAGACTTTTTTGACGAACTGGATAAAGAATTTAACTTCACCCTAGACCCGTGCGCCAGCCATACGAACGCAAAATGCGACAAATACTTTACCAAAGAGGACAACGGACTTTTGCAAGATTGGAGTGGGGAAACCGTTTTTATGAATCCCCCATACGGGAGAGAAATCAAAGACTGGGTAAGGAAAGCTTACGAAGAATCCCTTAAAGGTACGACAGTCGTATGCCTTCTTCCAGCTAGAACAGATACCCGTTGGTTTCACGACTATATTTACGGAAATGCAGCCATTCGATTTATCAAAGGAAGGCTGAAATTCGGAGGAGCAAAAAATTCAGCCCCCTTTCCAAGTATGGTCGTTATTTATGACAGGGGGAAATAAGTTGGCTCAAGCAATGGAATTCATTATTAAATTAATCATTGTTATAGCGATGGCTTGGTTTGTTTTGTACTCAACTTTTAAATTAGAAGATTAATAGGAGGAATGAAATATGAGCAAAGCTAGAAGATTACGAGTAAAAGCAAAACCCGAAGATTTCGAGAGGCAGCATGATGATGACGCAGGATTCGATTTAAGGGCAAAAGAAGAAGTGACATTGATTGAAGGAAAGCCAAAATTAGTCAAAACAAATGTCTTTGTTGAAATCCCGAAAAACCATGTCGGTCTTGTCATGATTCGTTCCAGCCTGGGAATGAAAGGAATCACGCTCGCTAACTCGGTAGGCGTAATTGACAGTGGTTACCGGGGAGAGGTTGGCCTGATTATGGTTTCGTTGTCTGGAAACCAGACCGTATTCGCTGGAGACAGAGTAGCGCAAATGCTAATCGTCCCGCTACAGCCAGTCAATGTGGAATACGTGAAACAGCTAAAAGGAAGTGAACGTGGTGAAGGCGGCTTCGGGAGTACAGGAAAATCATAAGCGAATCGTAGCGATTGATCCTGGGAAAAGCAACGGATTCGCATTTTTTGAGGGCGAAGAGCTTCATCTTTCAGGAGTTTTTATGAATATTCCGGAAGCGATAGAGAGAATGTTTTATTTAATAGATTATTACTCTCCAGATGAATTAGTGATTGAATCATTTAGGCTTTACCCGTGGAAAGCGAAACAGCAATTCTGGAGCGACTTTGAAACACCCGAAATCATTGGAGTATTAAAACACTGGGCATGGAATAGAGAACTTCCCGTAATCATGCAGCCTGCATCGAACAAGCAGCCTTTCCCAGATGAACGGCTCCGTAAAATGAACGTCTATGTTACGAACGGCCACGCAAGAGACGCAATACGGCACGGTCTGTATAGAGTACGTTTCGGAAAGTGAGGAGGGAATTACATGTCTTTATACCTTCATGACGCGCTTGAAAGAAGAATTGGAGGAAAGAAAGTTGAAGAAATACGTGTCGGACAGGGAATCATTACGTTAATCTTTGAAGGCGGTATCGAAGTTACTTTCGGCAAATTTAGACAAGAAAACCTAGAATTTAAAATTGAATACTATGAGAAAAAGAAAGTTGAATTTACCGTACCCAAAGATTACTGAGGAGGGTTAAAGTGGAAAAGCATTTAGTCATCACATGGGATCATGAGAACAAGAAGTTTGATGTAAATGCAGTTGGAAATCCGACATTTGTAGAAGCCGTCGGAGTGTTGGAATTAGCCAAAATCACGTTGTTTAACGATCAAACAACCCTTACAAAAGAAGAGGAGGAAACTGAAGATGTCGAGAAGAAAGCAGACTAAATATTTCCAAGATGCCGTAATGGATCATATTACTGAACTCGCTGACACACTGATTCGAAAACAAATTGATTACGGGCCGAACGCTATTTCACGATTTGGAATGGACGGAATCGTAATTCGTATATCAGATAAACTGGAACGGCTTATCAATCTAACGCAGCTTAAATCCGAGCCTGAAGTGGATGAAAGTGTTGAGGACACGTTAAGAGATATGGCTGGATACGCCATACTTGGACTAATGGTACTTGAAGGCAACTTTCCGCTACCGATCAAACAAAAAGAACAGGTATAATACCATTCGGAGCAAAAAACAAACCCCTTAAAAGCAATTTTAAGGGGTCAATTTTTACATAAATTACTGATTTTCCGCTAATTCAAGGATGTTTTTCTTCGTTTTTCGTTCGCCCATATCATCGAGCAACTGTCTAAACAAACGCACTTGTTCAGGAGTTAAGCCAAGTTCTTCTGCTTGATCAATCTCCGTTTTCGTATACACTGTTTCGCCTTTTCTCGTTAGCCTGCGTATTTCTCCTTGGAGTTGCTGGGCGTGTCGGTATGGAAGAGCTTCCTCCAACCAGTATTCTGGGTTATACTCCCCGAACATTCCGGCAAACCCTAACGGTTCTTTCGGATCGAACGGAGCTAAGTTACGTGCGATAAATGCGTCTTCCGGTCTAGCATCTTCAGGGTTCGGAGGGTTTACGACATCCGTTATTTCTCTTGAATCGGTTAATGAGCGATACAAGTTATACGGTAAACCGCTTTGCTGGAAGAGGTAATTAATAAATGCTTCACCGCTTACATTCTCTCCAGATAATTCAGCGTCTCTGTCTATCGGCTGCCCAGTAAAGAATTGCTTGTTTTGTGAGTATTCGATTGGGCCTCTTACGAACGGAGCCGTCTGCTGCATCATATATTTCAAGAAATCTTGAGGACTGCTTGCTCCTCGTAAAATCTCCATAATATCGTTCGCTGGAAGGGCGAATTGGTTAAGATACCTAGTATATCCTTCTTCCGTATTCCCTAAAGGAACCATCGCGGAATTAGCCAACCAATCAGGCATTTCTTCGATGTCAATTCCAGAAAACTCCGCACCTTCATCTTGAGCATGGGCTAGCCCTGTATACATTCCAGGACGAGTAATTAACGCCTCTAACTGGAGAGGGATATTTTTACGGCTCCACGTATAGAAAGGAATAACTCTTCGTAGCCATTTCTTTTCAAAGTTTGACAGCTCAGAGTAATCGAATAAATGTTTCTTTACGTTTAAGGCAGAAGCGTAAGGATCGCCTGTTTTTCTTAATTGATCCATAAATCCAGCAAGCCTTGCCACGTCCTCAGACGCTTCACCAAACTCTCTCACATGACCGAGCCTTGCAGCTTTTCTTAGTCCAGAACTTTTTCCAATCTCTTTTACAGACATAGAGCCTAAATCACCCATCCAGCCTGCATGAAGAAGATCATATTGATTTGCAAGCCTCAATATCTCTTCTCCAGATAAAGAATGACCGTTAGGTAAATCAATACGAATGCGGTTAATTGCTTCCATATTTTTATCAAGCCGTCTTGCTTTTCCAACTAAAATCATATCCGCAGCATTGATATAATCTCTTGGGTTTTTTACGCCCATTATCCAGTTATTCCATATTGACCCCAAGAAGTTACGAACGTGGAACCCAGGAGTCGCTGTTGCTGAAGTTTTGAATATCCGCATAGCAGTATCCCAAATTTCAACAAGATTATTTAAAGATCCGCCTGGTTTTGTGATATTGTTCCATTCCTGCAAAAACTTAGCGACATCGTTACTAATGGCGAAGTTTTCTAAGTCTTTACTAACTCCTTCCAGTTTCGTAAAGCCTGGATCTGGGATACTGTTTTTCTTTAAAGGACGTACATAATCAGTTCCCAATTTCTTGATGTTATCGACAAGCTTTTTATTTTGAATTAATGTTTCAGACGCAATTCTGCGAGTTGCAACAACTTGACCAATATTGTAGTTCACTTCAATATCCTTTAATCCAGGATTCGAGCGATTGAACATTTCGACAAACTTTTCCAACTCCTCTAATGTTTCCATCGTTCTTGCTTGTTGGAAAGTGCCGATTGACCGTAATTGGTTAGGCTGTGTAGAAGATAGCGTTCTCCTCGCTTCGTCTAATGCTCGTTTATCTCCAGAAAGAAGGTGAGAGAAGTAAAAGTCCCTTACTTTATCAGCGTCCATTACGCCAGCAGCTACTTCACGTTTCGCAATTTCGTCTAATTCTTTTTTAGCTAAGTTCATTGCAGCTTGAACTGAATTTCTTTGTTCTGATGGAAGGGAATGGAGTAATTGGCTTGTTCGGCTAGGATTTTCAATCGACATGGCAATTGCACGATGTAATTCCTCGTTACCTTTATACCTGCCTATCATCTGATCAATCTTTATTCCCGTTTGCACCCCAATTTTTGACCCAGCATTAATCTTCATTTGCCGTTGTCTGAACAAATTAGCGACATTACTAGGGAGATTATAAGAAGCGAACATATTCCTTACCGTGCTTCCCGTTCTTGAACCTAGCTGTCCGATTGAACGAATAATCGGGTTATTTGAAGTAGGCATTTTACGAAAAGCTTCCCCAGCTTTCCTGAAAGCAGGAGTAAGATCTGCGATCTGTTTTGAAACATTCGTAAAAGGAATACCGACTTCTAAATTAATTTGTCTTGGAAGGTTGGGAGCAACGTCTCCAAGTTCATAAATGGGCGATCTTCCATCCGTTCTAGCCCTTACTTTTACAGGCCTGCCCATTTCCCTTGCGACCGCAGCAATTCTAGGATCAGCAGTAGAAGAAGCCCCTCTCGAAGCAGGGCCTACTGCATGTTCAATAATCTTCTGTAACTCCTTCGATGAAGCTTTTTGACCGTGTTTAGCCAACGCTTTTTTGGCAGCCGTTTCTGTAGCCTTCGTACCAACGTTCTTGGCAAGCCCGACACCTAAGTAAGTTGTAGGGTCTAACACAACATCGGCTAAGAACCCTCCGACTCCTTTTGCGACCTTGTTTTTAACGCCAAGCTCGTCAAGAATATCGGAGCCTATTTTACGATCTTCTCCTGTAAAGCCTTTTTTAAGTGACTGGAGGGGTGATCTGTTTGTTCCTTTAATTGCGTCATGAACTAAAGTTGTGACGGCTCCTCCAGGTGCGCCTAAAGCGTTTAACAATTTCCCTACAAAACCCTGTCTGCCTTGAGAATCAGGCTCAGGAACCTTATGCCCCGATTTTTCCAAGCGTTCTTTTAATGTATCTAATCTCTTTTGAGTTTTAGAGCGATTATCAGTTGGTTTATCTTCTTGAAGAAGGGAGGAGGTAGGCGTGATTCCCATATCAATAAACGTATTTTCAATCAATTGTTTCCATTCTTTAGCGGAGAGAGGATCTTCCCCTAAGCGTCTAACGGTTATAGGCTGGAAAGAAGATTGAGGGGCTTGCATAGTTGAAGCAAGCCTCCTAATATTTGAAAAATCCGGTTGCCTAAGCTGTACCACTGGCTAAACCTCCTTTAATAGCCTCGATATTTCCCTCCAGCAGCCATACTTTTAATGCCTGGAACATTCGTAACCGTGCCATAGCGTGACTTAATATAATTAATCGCTGCGATGGCGTTATGCACTGGGTTATAAATATCGTCATAGCCTTTAATTTTATAACGGCTGAAAGTCGGATCAATCGTTTGCATAAGCCCTTTCGAAGGAGTACCTCGTTTAGCGTTGCTATCCCATTTGTTAATCGCTCTAGGGTTTCCAGACGACTCTTTCATAGCGATTGTTCGTAAATGGGGGAGCCATGACATCGGAACTCCTGTAATTCTAATTGCTTGTGTCAGCCAATCATCAACTTTCCCTCCAGAACCTCCGCTGCTTGGAGCTTTCCAAGAAACATGAACATGGTCATAGTGTCCTGGAACTTGCCACAATACTTGGTCAAACAATCCACTGCTCTTGGCCCACTTAGCAAACTGATCCATTGCTTTTTTCGATCCAGAAAAGTCATAAGCCAAACCTTGCATATGCTTCGATTTCTTAGAACCTCCGACCGCAGCGTTTTTCTTAGGATCCCGATATCCGCTCGTTAATCTTAGTCCCAACTGGGAAGCCATTTGATGCGCTTGGATTGCTGCATCTGATAATTTGACTCCTTGCGTCGCTAACCCAGGTAAATTCTGTGCGTATCTTTGCTGCTCTTCTGTAAGCATTTTTTGATATCCCATTTGTTCTTGGAGTAAACGTCCTTCTTGCTGCTGAATGAGCGCATTGTACTCCAACTGAGCTTCGTTAAGCAGACGTTCTGCATCTTGAACCCTTCCCTGGAAAAGAGATTCCTGTGCTTGATTTATATAAGTTTGATAACGTTTTGTCGCTTCAGCCCCTTGCTGGACAGCCAACTCTCTTTGAGGCCCAAACACTTGAGACAGCAATTGATTCAAATAGTTTCCTTCCATTTGCCCTTGCTGCCCAATAAGTTCCTGAAGACCTTGTGCCTGCTGCTGGAGAGGGGCTTGGCCTGCCTGTAATATATTCATTAGCCCGACCCCAGAAGAAGCTACCCCTCTTTTAGCCTCCTGCTGTCTAACTTGGCTTGCCGTTTGTTTTAAATTTTGCTGGAACCACTGGGGGAGAAGGGAACGATTTCTTTGAATAGCATTTAATTGCTGCGTTCTTTGTTGATCCAGTATTCTCCTTGTTCCTTGAAGTGCTTCTCTTTGAGGAGCGGTAGCAGTCGCTGCTTCTTGTCGAGAACGATCCCTGAAATTTCGTAAATCCTGATTAGGAAGAGTGAAATCAGTTAATTTGCGTATCGTATTTTGCAACGGATTTAAACTAGGCATTAATTCTTTATAACTAGGCAATTAAATCACCGCCTTATATTTCTCATTGCTGCTGAAGCCAAGGAACCAGGATTTAACGCAAAAGGAATAGTTCTAATTAAATTCCAAGCCACGTTTGAAGCTATGTTACCAATCGTAGGAGTCTTTGTTTTTCCAACCTTATCGTAGAATCCTTTCGGAACTACAGAAGCTGGAGTCGTAATATAAGGCGCAGAATAGTTGGGGTTCTTCCAGTTTGGTCCAAGATCCTTAATATAGTTCTCCAATTGGTTGTATCCTTCTTGTCCGATTGCGTCAATAATTGTTCCACGGTTTTGCTGGAGAAGAGATAAAGCGTCTGAACGATTTTCGACACTTGGTCCGGTTAAATAATTCGTCCATTGACTTAAATTACTTTGCGCTAAATTCGCTTCGTCAATCTGAGCTTGCTGCATATTTTGTTGAAACAATTGTTCCATAAATCTATTGTAGTTTTCCGTGCTTTGCGATTGGTATTGATTATAAGCAGCGGCAGATTCCTGCTGAAATCTAGCAGCATTGGATCTTGCTCCAGATTCCATCTGGGAGATTCCTTGCAGGAACTGTTGCTGTGCTTGTTGAGCGGCTCTAAATTGCTGAACGGCTTGGTCTTTTAAGGCGTTGTAATTTTCTTTCGTCATATTCTTCTTATTCTTTTCAATTGACTTTAATAAATTTTGCGCCTCTTTCTGCTGCATCTGCAAAGCACCTAACACTTGTTCACGTGTATTTACATAGTCCGTGTGCATTGCTTTTGTTAAAGGGGCTGCCTGCTGCCTTGCCTGGGAAGCTAACTTAACCGCAACGCCTGAACGAATCCCTCCTTGCTGGCTTTGCGCTTCTTGAATCGCTTCTCTAACTGTTCTATTAACGCTATCGACCATTTGCTCTTGAGAATCTCGATAAGAAGAATCTATATCTTTTCTAGCTTGAGGAATCAAGCTTTTGAATGCGTTGATTTGACTTCTTAGAGCTTCAATTTGAGGATTTGTCAACAACTCAGTTTGCGTCTTAGCCCGTTCCTGAAGCTGTTTTTCATTCATGTTTGGTTTTGCGTTCATAAGCTTATTAATCAGTTTCAATGTATCGTTCGGCATGAAATAAGAAGCGTCAAATGTCGGGATATCTCGGAATTTTGGAACCATAGGCGTATACGTTATCGGAGGGGAAACAGAACTTAAAGGAAGCGTGTTCGGCGCGCCAGATGTTGATGATTTAGGAGCCGATTTAACAGTTGTTGCGGTCTTTTTAGGCGTGATCTTTTTCGTCCTAGCCTGATTCGATAAAGACTTTAACGTATCAAGCCTTGAAGTAGGCTTAGGACTAGGTCTCATGACAGTCGGATAACGCGCGCCCTGTATTCGATCTCTTAACGCAGCTAAACTCACGATTTTACCTCCTTATCCAAACATTTTCATCCAAGTTTTCGGCCCTACAATTCCGTCTACTTGTAACTTGTTCTTTAATTGATACTTTCTTACAGCCAACTCAGAATTTTTTCCGTATAGTCCGTCTACAAGTACTCCGGTTTTACGCTGAACAATTTTAACCGATTTTCCCTTCATAAGGGGTTTTTTAACCGAGATAAGATAGCCAGGATATTTTACCATTGTAGTGAACGCTTTCTTTGTATCAGGCCCGATAATTCCGTCAACGCTTATTCCAGCGTCTAACTGGAAGAGGCGTAGAGCTGCCTCAGTGTTAGGGCCGAAAATTCCGTCCACTTTCCCAGGATTGTAGCCCATTTTCTTGAGTCTATTTTGATACGACTTAACCTCCGAACCTTTGCTCCCGACTCTAATTAAGCCGCTGGACTTGGGGGTGGAGGTATCTTTGGTTTTTTCCTTGGCTGGAGCAGAATATTTAACCCCTTGAACCAGTGCAATAAATTCATCCCAATTAGCTCCTTTTCTTAGATTTCTAGGACAGTTCTTTCCAGACCATTTATTATGCTGGACGACATTACTAATTGGAATATTAATCTCTTTCATCAAGTACCGTACGAGCCATGCTGCATGAATCTTAGCTTTGCCATAGTCCCCGTCACGGTTTACGCAGATTTCTATATGAACGGACTTGCGGTTCCCCGTACCATTCCTTCCGTCACCGCCAGCCCAGGCTGCTTCGTTCGTTGGAATGCTTTGATAAATAATCGGCTTATCATCGACCTGGAAGTGCCAGGAGGCTTGCCTTCGGTTCCCGTTTTCCTGGAGACGGGCATGGGCGAGAGCGTTTGCTCCGACATTTGGATTATCCGTTTCATGTACCGTGATATATTCAGGCTTCATTGAAAAACCGGGGCGAGTGAATGTATTCGACTTTGGGATAAAAGCTTGAATAATCTTCATGTTATTCCTCCTCCTTCAGAACAACATTTTTTGTGCCGCTGTAGACGCCGACCGCTGATGCTCCGGCAGCTAGGCCAAGAACAACCCCTTGAGCCGTCATTCCGTAAGCGCACACCCCTAAAACAACGCCGATAATGAGAGCGAGAATAGGGGAGAAGCGGCTTGGCGATCCTACTTTCTTAGCAACTTCTACAAGCGCAATGCATAGGGCGACCGCACCGACACCATATAATTCAAACATCGTTAGTCTCCTCCCATAAACTTTTTAACTTCCTGTAAATCAATACTCCTGTCTTTAGCAAACACAGTAGCTAGTGTTATCACCGCTTTCGTATTCTGGTTTATTTGTTCACATAACGTATCAACGCGTTTTGACAGCTGGAACGTCGTCCACCATACGAAGAAAACCGCCAAGGCTGATGGGAAACCGAGCTTTGTTACTGCTTCCACTAAATCCACGGAATCACCCCTATACGCAATTGACTACTCACTTATTTTTAGAAGGTTTATCTCTTTCCTCCAGCTTTTTCTTCAATTCCTTATTTTCTTCATCTAACTTCATTATAACATTTTCATAGTCTTTTAGCTGAGACTGGAGGAGGGCTTTTTCTTTTGATAGCTTTGCTACATCTTCAGACATCGAAGCGATCAAGGCATCGACATTAACATTTATTTTTTGTGGTTGCACGAACAACACTCCTTAACCAATTTTTGTTCCAACGCTGCAATTTTTGAAGACAGCTCCTGAATCGCCTTCCAGCTCCAAGTATTCATCAAATATTGCTCAACGCCGTCTCCGTCAATGATGCCTTCGGGAGTACTGAATCCTTTTCCGATAACTAATCCTTGCCTGTTTCTAGCAATGCCTTGCTCAAGCTCGGTTTTTAATTGGTACTCATAAATTGTCGCAGAGTTGATTAAGTCAAGCGCACTTTCTTCCCATACGGTAATGTTCTCCTTATACTCCACCAAAGAACCTGTTGGAAAAGAGCTTGCACGGAAGGGCATGTAAGCAGTGCCTGCATTATTTATACATCTGCCTTCCAAGCCCGTATACAAAACAATATTTTGGTTAGGAGGGGCTATAACGCCAGATGTCCGAATCCTTTCATAATGGTAGCTATCTGCGTGGCCATCCCCCGGGATATCGTCATAACTGACCACGCGGGCTTCATATCCGCGTAAAGGGGCTAAATAAACATTCGCAACGTTTGTGCCGACGGCATTTGTCTCAACCATTATGTGGTTCAGACTGTACGTTCGACGACCGTTATTAAACTTGATTCCTTGAGGGTCAAGTGTCATAACTCCGCCACTATGAGATTCAAACCTTCCGCCAATGACCCTCCCGCCAACAAGGTCGCCTACAAAGGTTCCGCTTGCGCCGTTTAGCTGCCCAATGAAATTGCCGTCTACCGCATCAAGAGTTCCAGTAAATACGCCATCTACAGCCTGGAGAGTGCCTGCAAAAGTCCCGCTGGCAGCACGTAGTTCTCCCGTAAAACTGCCTCCTGCCGCCTGCAAGTCGCCTGAAAAGGTTCCCGAAGCTGCCAACAGATTACCTGAAAAACTGCCGCTAGCAGCGAGCAATTCCCCAGTAAACGTCCCGGAAGCTGCCAACAGGTTGCCCGTGAAAGAGCCGTTCGCGGCCTGTAGCGTACCGGTAAATGTGCCGTCCACTCCTTGAAGACTGCCCGTAAAGATCCCATCAGCCGCTACCAGTGTCCCGTCAAGATGGAGATTTCCAGACGTATCGGCATATAATTTTGCTTTCCACGGGTCATTCACACTAGAACGGGTCTGAATCGCGATACCTACAGTTGCGTTCACAACCGTTTCTACTAATTCGTCGTCACGTAATGCGAGAAAGCCGTCGGATTTTGTAATACTCACGCCGTTATAGCGGTCAGTCTGTAATACGGATTGCTCAATGTTTACCGGAGAGTGGTACTCTAAATTATGGTCAAATTTGATGAAAGCCGTCGTGTAGTCGTTAGGCTTAAAAACATATTCAAAGCGTTCTACATTAAATAGGGTATCCGTAATTGTCTTAGATTCCGTTTGACCAGCAAAACGCATACGTCCCTGCGCGTATGATGTAGCTTCAGTGAAAGAGTTTGTAAAGCCGACTTCCCGTAAAACGCTTTTTATAATTGAATTTATAAAGGTTTCTGAACGCGCGTTTCCAGATCGGGAAACAATCGAACGGATGCTTGTTTCTGTTATAGTATTGGACTCTACTAATCCGCGGACTTCAAAGCGTCCAACAGCTTCAGTATCCGTTTGCGTTACCGACACTACTGTATTTGCTTGCCGTGAATCCCCGACAGCTAGGGTGAATGTAAAGGTTTCTGATATTACGAAACCTTGCACCCGGTTAATCCCATTTCCATTATAAGGCGTGTTATATTTTTTCGGGTACAAGAGAACACCACCTTTCTAGGGGAGAGAGTGCTGTACATTTTGATCCTTGATATCGCGTTAATTTTCTTCTGATAACCGCTGCTCAATCGCTTGAATCATATCATCTTCATCTACTTCAAATGCTAATTCTTCTTTTTTGAATCTAAAGTATTTCTTTTCGTTGTTTACTAAAGCAGTTATACGTCTGCCGTAATAATGCTCTTCTACCGCTCTTGTTGGTTTCCCAACCTCCGGGTTTTTGAACTGAATCTTGCTTGTTTCTATAAAAATTTCCATCAAATTAAGCCTCCTTCATTTCTGATACTTCTATAATTTCGTTAACGCTAAACATGCGGGACTCTCCGTTCCATGATTCTCCTATTTCACGTTCCACGCCTTTGATGCTCCATTCTTGTACAGATTGATGGTCGTCATTTCGTGTTCCTATTACAAGGACGTTGTATTCGCCTTCATACTGACAATGTATTTCTAATTGTTCTGTTTCTTCATTTAGTACACCGTAGCCGTTTCCGAAATGGCCTTGCGGCGTGACAAAAACTTGTACGTCTTTGTTTAGCCACACGAAATAGTCAGGGAGTTCAATAATTGCTTTATCGTTGTCCTTCGTTGCTACAACTTTCCAGCGGTATAACGTGTCTCCCGCTGTTGGACTTTCTACTGCTCCGTGTCTTATGACGTGTGTTTCTCTTTTTTCTGGCTTTGGGTGAGGCATCTCAAAATTTTTTGTTCCCTGAACGGTAAACCTTCCCGGAACTACCCATGAGTACACTTCATTTTCTGACCCCAACATACCTTCGCCAACCGCTTCTGCGCCAGCTCCAATTGCCGCGCTATGCCTTCCCCAAGCTACAGCCCCTTCGCCAATTACGACGTTTGCCGATCCGACGGCAAATGCATCATTTCCTATTATCACATTATCTGGCTCTGTGGCGTAAGCTTCTCTGCCAATTATAATACATCCATTTTGGGCATCCGCGAAACTGCCTATAGCTATTGAATAACTTCCTGATACTTGTGCCGCACGACCTATTCTTACAGTGTCTGCGTTTTCGTTAAACCCACTAATCACACCATTGGAAGTTATTTTAATTGTATTTCCATCAACCCTTACATGTCCTAGTGTAGACATTGTTGCTTTTTCCGCCTTATGCAAATCAAGTGCATTTGATACATTCCGCACGTCTGTTTCATCCGCTAGCTCTTGATACGTCCCAGCGGTAAAGCTGTTCTCGATTTTTACGCCGGCCGCATGGCTTGCCGCGCTTGTATTTTCCTTAGCACGCTCAACTGTCCACGTCGTCCCGTTTACTGCGGTGACCTCGACGATCTCCATATTTCCGAGCGGATCAATTGTTGCGCGAAACGGGACGGCTGGGAAGGAAGAAGAGTCTATGACAGTTAAAGTCGTTTGAGAAGCGTTTATAGATTCCGCAAGTGTCGTCTCAGCGTCATTAGCTGCCTGTAATCTTGGCATAAATATACCTCCTACTGGCCATCGTTTAAGATAATCGTATAATTTTGTTCATCTAAGAAAAATTGAGTATTCGCTTTAACCTCAAAACTGTCATTCAACTGATCCGAGTCCAGTAAATTCCCCGAAGTTTTAGCATCATAAATAGCCAAATAATCGACCGTACCCCAGTCGGAGCTAGCGATAGGAAATTCGACACTGCCGTTATTTTGAGCCTTAACACTTCCCGAACTCTCTACAGGTTCACCAAACGAAATGCTTTGCCGTTCGTACTCACTGGCTGAAACCTCTGATCCGCCGTTTCTTGGATCGCCGTTGTATAAGGCAAGGTAAAGTGAACCACTCCGAAACAAATGATTGAGCGTTTCCTTTTTTGCGTACACTGAAAAAGGCATCATTCATCCTCCTAAACTGCAATTTTGCGCCGAACTAATACGTCGGCAGTCTTACTAGCCATGAAATCTGTAATAAGCATATTCCCCTGTCTGCCGTCCTCGGCTGAACCTAAATAGATTTCATCCCCCAAGGAAACATCTAAAGATTGGCTGCCTACCTTGTCACCGTTGATATAGGCAGTAACAGCTCCTTTTTTCCATGTAAAGCCTAAATCTACAGCATGTTCTAACCTAACCGTACCGCCCTTGATTCCAGAAAAACTCCATTGATTTCCTTGAATTTCAACGAATAAATTTCCTGCCGTCAAAGCCCGCAAACCATTAGCGATTTGCCGTGAAGAAACCGACACTACCAATGCCCCTTCATCTGTAGAGAGGACGGAGGAGGGGATTGTCAACCATTCAGGCGCGCGTGCGCCGTCCCCAGCTTCAATTAAGATACCGTTTCCTATGAAACGCGGCTCATTCTTTTGGACAACAGTTCCGTCCGGTAGCGTCGCGGTAGAGTTTCGGGTAAATAGGGCCTTCTCAGAGCGTTTGGTAAAGCTCCACTCGAACGACTGATCTTTTGCGGCTTGTTCAGCTTCACTAGAAACCTTCACAGCAAAATTTTTGAGAAAGTCCCTCTGCTCGATAATGGTTTGATTCGTTTGATCAATGTTTGCCTGAACCCCATCGAGCTGCTGAGTCGCGGCATTGAGCCTTTCTTTTATTTGCTCAATCTTCTCCGCGTTATCAATTGCCTGCTGCTCCAAATCCTGGCGGACTTGCTCGATATACTGCTCCGCTTGCTTAATGCGCTCTTCAGCCTCAGCTAATTCTTGTTCGGCTTTTTCTATTTGCGCCAATTTGCTGGCCGTTCTCCGTCTAGGTAACGCTCCATATAGTCTTTATGGTCCTCAAACTCTCGAACACGCCGCCCAAAATCCTGGCGAACTCCGGAAACCTCGGCCTGAATTTTTCTAAAGTTGTTGTTTATTTGAGCCAAAGAACTTTGTGAAGTAATGGTTGTCAGATTAATTGGAACGCTCTGCGCATCATTGCCCAAATTCAACCCTCCTTCATACGCTAATGTCTAGGTAATTTAAGCCATTGAACCGATATACACAGCAAGCCACGGAATACTTACTCTCTCACGGTCTGTTGCATACGTGCTATGGAAATAAAGAGTAAAGCCAGTTCTGGAAGGACTCATATAAGAAATATGAAAGTTATGCGGCTGGGAACCGCTTTTACCGAACATAATATAAGGCGTACCTGGAAAGGATCTGGGGAAGTTAATCTCCCTGCTGTACGTTGTTTTCGTTGGAATATTTTCAAGAACTTCAATCCCTGACTGAAATCTTTGGGTGAAGTTGTCTAGCGTCACATTACCGCCGTTTATGTCTTTCGTCGTAATTTCCGCTCCTGTAATCGTTCCGATGTTATCGGATCCTAAGTTTCCGTTAACAACGTTTACAATCGCATTAAAGTTAGCCATGACTTGTGAAGCGTCTGCTACTGTTCCATTTACTAAGTGGTGGGGAAGTGAAATCTGCGCCAATTTATCTCGCTCCTTTTTGAATATATTCTAATAGTAGGTTCTCAAACCTGAAGCCGTGGTCAGGGGATTTATCCTTGATGACAATTTGTAGGGTTTTACCGGAAATGATATTGTACTGGCTCAAGTAGAGCTTTCTGTAAATTGAGCCAACATCGTCACTAAGCGTACCTTCTTTGTGGTCGCCCCAGTTAAACGCTTCCCAAACGGAATATCCCCACTTAGGAGCAAACTTTATTTCAGACCTACCCCATTCAAATTCATCCCATTTTGTTTGGCCCCAAATGACGCCGGAAGAGTTGGCCGCAAAGCCCCAATACATTTCGCCCCACTTATACTCATTCCAAATTTCCGTTTCAGAAGCAATGTCTGACGTTACCCTTACGGAAGCAGTTAAGGAGTCATCGACGTAAAATTCCAAATCAAATCCATTGCTCCCGCCGCCCTGAATCGCGCCACGTATATACAAATTTTTAAATCTTTTAATGTTTTCTAAGGCTTCTAGGCTCCATTTTGTTGTCTTAATTATTCCTTCGATAGGGGCAAGGTCGTCTTTATATTGCGTCCCGAATTGATACAGCGAGCCGTAATTATGTGAGCCGGTGAAATAAAGCGTCCCGTTGATATGAACGTAATCAGCCGCAGGGATTCCTTTATACTTTGACCACGCGCCGTATTCTGGGAAGTAGACTAACGTTACCCGATCTTTAGGAACGTAGGAATTATCAAACGTGAACCAAATGCTATCCTTGTAATGCGTGATAACGGCATTCTTTGTGGCGTTTTGCGTAAACTCTGACTTGATGTAGTGGGAGATATGTCTCGATATTTCAGTGGGGTAGTTTCCTCCGTCAAACTCATAAATCTTCTGGTCTTCGGAAATGAAGTAGAATACACTTCCATACACATATAAAGCCTCAGCCGACACTGCCCCGATTCCATGAACTTCCTGGGAGACGGCAAACGCTTCTAAATCTCCAACAAGGGAGTAAATGGATCGATTCGTAAAAATAAACAGCTTCCCAAGAAGGGGAACCATTGCCGTAATTCTCTCCCCGGAGCCACCGTCAAGCGTAATATAATTTAACGCGCTCCAGGAAGAGGCGTCCCCTTTGGCCGAGTAGTAAAAGGTCATCGGGTCGCTGATTAATCCTCCTACAAGCAGACGGTTTCCGTACACCGCCAACACGTCTCCGGAAGGGGAAAATGTTTCCGTAACACTCTTTCCGTTAAACTTCAAGATGCTGCCTTTGCCGTGAGCGATATAACAGTCACCTTCAAAATCTGCAAAACGGATTCGGCCGGAAGGGGGGAGGTTGTTGTAGATTCTTTTCCCCCCGTCCGTCTGCGACAACTGGTAAGTGTCATATAGAGCGGTTCCATAAGCTGAAAGCACATGCAGATGCTCTCGTTGGTTAAAGACGTGCATCCCTTTAGATTTTCCAGGAGTATTTGTGACTGGGGTAAAAGAGCCTGAATACGTGTAACCTTTGCGCTTTTGCCACATGCCTTGAACGATTTCCATATTTAGAATGTCGTCTAAATATTTATCCTCTATGTTGTACGTGGCAGCCTGGGTTACAAACCCTCCTGTTAGATCGTTTACTTCAAACTGGAGCCTATGTCTTCCACGATTTTGAGCTTCAATTCTATTCGCCATCCCGATCACTCCAGCTAGGAAGCGTTATAAAATCTTCAGCATTTTGCTTCAAACGCTCCACAATTTGTTCTCGATCAACAAACTCTGTATTTTCAAGAAGGTCAGCTTTATCAATAACGCCAGTCTGCATAAGAGCCATTCCTTTTTCCTCAACTTCAACACGTTGCCAGATTTTCTTCTTCATAGGCAAGTTCAGCCATTCTGCCGCTTCTGCTGGATTTAAAATACCTAATTTTATCATTTCGATAATAATATCTGCATCTTGAGAAACAGGCGTTTTCTGGATGGAGATACGCTGATAGCCTGTTAAAAATTCTTGTCGATAAACTTCTGCTGCTTCGTAATCTTCATCTTTCTGCAAAGCCCTCATTGTCGCATAAGAGACAATGTACGTGTGGAAGGGGAGAGGAATTTCAGGCTCATCGCTATCCGCACGGAGCATTTTAGGCTTTCTATCATAGAAAAGAGTAACGGAGTAATCCGTCTGTAGCTCAACATTAGGAGCGACTAAGACGAAGTTATCTCCGAAACGGAAAATCGCTGTTCCTTCCATATTTTCATCAATAATATCTGTTCCAGAAGCAATTGGGATAATCGGAATGGATTTATTGTTTTCGTCCCATGCTCCTTTAAAGACTAATAAATCTTCTGGGAGCTGGTGGAATGTAGTACCTGTTTTTAGATTAAGCTGTTGAAACGTTTCGATACGATAGGCAGAACCAAGGAGCTGATGTCCTTGGTTAATCCACCTGTTTAATTCCTCATTTGAACGAAAACCAGGGGTAGGTTCGATGATAAGAGATCGAACGTCATCCCTAATCTCTTTAAGATTCATCAGAAACTACCCCCTTTGAGAGTTGCCATATTTATTAACCGCCTGACGCTACTGCTCTTACTCCAATAGCTCCACGCCAGTTAGAGTAGCCGTGCGAATAACGCATGTACCCACGATATTTCGCCTCAAGCGTATCGAAATCTTCTTCAGACTTAAACTCAGGGCGAACGCGCCAGAAGAAGTTAAGCTCATGAACATCGTCATCAAGCAAGAAGAACGCATCATCTTTGTCCAAATAGTCCATAACAACAATCTGAAGCTTAGACTTAATCGTGTTAATATCGTTCAAGTCCGTTCCAGGACGTTGGGCCGAATTAACGATACGTTGAGCTTGCGGCTCCAAGTTTGGAGGAATGACTAACTTCTTCGGACGCACGACAATTTTCAGTCCAGCGTCATCCGTAGTCCGTCTGGCGAGAAGAATAGCTTCATTCACCGTATCCTCATTTAGAATGTCCTCTGGATTTGTAGCCCCCGATACTTCAATTAAGTTGCTTACTTTTCCACCAGTCCGCTTAATCGGATGCTCTTTGGAGAATAGAGGCTCTGTGTCATAACCTGTATTCGTAAACCCGTTATTAAGCACACTAGCAGCATCCGTCTCAACTTTTGCCCGTCCAGAACGAGCCAAGTTTTTAGGCAGTTTATTAATTTGGTTATACAGTTCGTCATCAACCATCGCACGAGAAACTTTAAACCCTTTCAAAAACTCCGTGTGCGTATAGTCGATTGAAAAACCTTCCATCGGATCATCGTAAGGTACAGCAGAAGTTTCCGAAGTTCTAGCTTCCCACGGTCCGAATCCAGTCAAGCTAAGATCATGTTCTGCGTGCTTTTTAGAGTTTAATACATTGAATACTTGCGTGAATTGGGTTGGATACTCTTTCCAAGACTCGAAGAAAATCTTTCGAAGACCTGGTTCGAGCAGTCTACTCCAACCTGCTTTAGACGTATCTAACGTCATTAAAATCAGCTCCTGTCAAACATTAATCAATCGTATATTTGACGTTTTTCATCTGAGCGTAATCTTCTGGGGATACTCCAAGCATGTTAGCGGCAGCCAGCTCTTCCTGAGATAGATTCGCACCTTCTCCAGGAGGTTCCGGTGTGCCAGAAGGCTCTAAGGCTTTTAAACCTTTCGCACGAATTTTTTCAACTACTTGCTTCTCCGTATTCGCCCGAACATCGTCCCAACGATCAACCATTAAGCGACCGAACGCTGTTTCTACGTCAAGACCCTGAGACTGCGCCAGATTCATAACGTCTGGATACATTTCATCAAATTGAGGAAAGCGTTTCCTCAAATTGTCAATTTGCTGCATTTGTTTCAATTCCTGAAGTTGCTGCTCTAGTTGAGTAACTCTAGGATCATCGTAAGTCTGAGGGTAATTTACTTGCTGGAAATTCTGTGCTGGTAAGCTTCCGTACATGTCATGCGGCTGCTGATGTTGAGGTTGTTGTCCTTGATAATACTCAAGCTGCTGCAACGCTTGTTCGGCAGAAATTCCAGTTTGTTCTTGAAACTTTTCCCAAGCTTCTAGTTCCTTTAGCTTCTGAGCCTTGCGAGTGTAGTCTTTTTCTAAATTACGGAAAGACTTTTCATAATCAATCGGTTGCTGCTCTTGTTGCTGAGGTTGTTCGCCTTCAAGATTGCCTTGGTCTCCTTCATGAGACTGTACATTCTGTAGGTCCATGCCTTGCATTTGTTGCTGCTCTTCAAATTCCATTCTCAAATTCCTCCTTTGACTGTACCCATTAATGTTAGAGGACTGTACTTAATTGACAGGGAAGGTAGGACTCGAACCCACAACCTTTCGGGTAGAAACCGACTGCTCTGTCCAATTGAGCTACATCCCTATAGACAAGTAAGCCTTGGTCCTTTGAACACATCACGAGCCTTGGTCAATGAATGATAAGACACACTAATCTAATACTAACTATACTATAGGGTAGTCATTTAGTCAATGATTTAATGTAACCAGCTTTTCGCCATTTATCAAAGTATTCTTTCCACCCAGCATTAAAGTAGGGGTGCGTCTCCAAACTAGCGTAAGTCAGATCGTACTCAGCAAACGTACTAACGAAATCCTTAACAGAAATGAAGATTACCGTATTATCATTACCTTTTTCAAGAATAATCACATCTTCATCATTAATCTCTTCGATAATGTTAGAAAAAGCCTGCTCAACTTCAGCCCTAGTCACTTATAAAACCTCCTTAATATTTTTAGAATAATTGTTCAGGAGCCATTTGCTCTTGCTGTTCCATCGCGTCTTGCGGGGAGTTCGTGTTTTCAATATTCATACCACCTGGAAGGGAAGGGTTTCCGACGTCAAGAGCGGTTAATTCAGCTAATTCTCCTTGCATTGCTGGAGAAATCATTTCTTGCGGCAGTCCGGCCAGTTGTCCTTGAAGCTCTGACACTTGCTCAAGTCTTTCAATAATTTCTTCCTTATTAGGGAAGTTCATCGTTTTCAACACTTCAACTGAATTAATTACACCCATCTGGAAGAGTTGCATCGCCATTTGCTCAATGTACGCCCTGCTCATCGGAGCGTCAAAGCCAACTTCGATAGAAACATCGTATTCTGGGATGATAAGATTGCCTTCTTCATCACGTTTTGCCAAGTCATCTTGGCTCATTTCAATCCACTGAGGTTGTCTTCGCTCGTCAAGGTAACGGAAGTACCGATCTTCCGTGTAAAACTCAACTGCATACGCAATGATAAATTGAACAAGTTCTTCAATTAATCTTCCTTGTTCCTGCAACTTTAATTTAACTCTCGCTGTCGCTTGTTCCTGGAGGGCGAGGATACCGGAAGCTGCTGTTATAGAACCTGGAGCTTCACCGAGGTAAAGAGGGGAGACACCTGTAACGAGTTCAATATTTTTTTGCAACATCTGAATTAAATTTACGACCCATCCCGGCGCAATCACACCGTCAAGTTTTTTAATCGAGTTGACATCGTTAACTGGGATGGTAAGACCAGGTTGCCACAACTTATTCGCTAACGACTTTATATCTCGGATTCCTGATGCGTTTTTGTCAACAAGCATCTGCCCGTTTGCTAAAGCAACGTTTTCAACGACAATCTGGAGAAGCTTATTCAAGATTTTTTGCATTTCGACAAGCTGTTCCGCTTCTCCCATGCCCCAGAAGCTTTTCTGGACAGGGTAATTTAATGAACGGACGAACGGATACTTGCCATGCATATAAAAATTCGTGTCATATCTAAGCAGCGTGTCTCCAGCTATAACAATTCTGACTAAACCGTTATCTTTATCTTTCTTCCAATATTCAATTAGCGTTGCCTGGCGGTTTCTAGGATCTTCTTCATCTTCGCTATCGTAGACGCTAATCTCTGAGGACAATTGATCTGGCTGGATTTGTGAAGCTTTATCTGGGTAACGCTTTCTAAGATATTCGATTGAACGTTTGACTGACGTGCCGCAAAAATCAGCGTTTTGAAGTTCGTCAACTTCGTTCGGATCAATGAAGAAATTAACTGGGTCCACAACTTCAAAAGCAACGTCACCTAGACCATTTAATTTTGTTGGGTCAAAAAATACCTTCCATATAGATGTACCAAATTTCAGCCGCTGCCTTTCACCTAGCTGCAATGCTTTTTCGATGTTATTTTTATTCAAAATGATTTTCACGATTTTTGTTAAATCAGTCGCCGTTTCTTCCGCTTCTGGGTGAGTAGGGAGGACGATAGGGTCAGGGACGTTCGATGTTAAATAAGGCATCAAACTTTCCACCGTAGTAAAGACATAATTAATCGTAGGTTTTATTCTGTCCTTATCCACTTTAATTTGTCGCCATTGGTCGTTCTTATAGAATTCTTCATACAAACGCCATTTATCGTGTAGCTCTTTTTTCGCTTGCATAGCGTATCTGTAGTTATCCCAAACCTCATTCACAATTTCTTCTTCACGTTTTTTCGATAATTTTTCAGCCATCACTATTCACCGTCCTCATAAGAGTGGATCCCGTCTTTAATATCGTCAATCCATTTCTTTGCGTTCTCATATTTCAGCTTCCAGTACTCGGCTTCGTTTTTTGCTTTTGTCAGCTCGTTTGTTAAATAAAACACTCGCTGCCTATGTTCGGTTACAGTTCTCCGTGCATTAAATAAGGCCTGAATAAATTTCAACACGGTCGATGTCCTCCTCTCCAGGTTCATAAAATTCAGGCAACGGCGGGGGAACAGAACTAATCATTGAAGCCGGAGAGTCGTTGAAATATCTCGGCAGCCCCATCACCATGTACCTTAGAGCGTCTACCGTATGATCTTTATAAGAATGAGGCTTCTCTGGCTCATTCTGCCTAGGCTTCGCCTTCTCCCAGCGGTATTGAGAAAGTTCTTCGATTAAATGCTCACACCGTTCAGAAATCACAATCTTTGGCTTTCCGTGTTTATCCTTCTTCAAGTACTCAGAGATTTTATGAATCCCTGCATGTAAATCGTTGTTACCTAGAGTGACTGGAACACCGAGACGTAAGTATTCGCTTCGTACCGACTTCCCAGTAACAGCGTTTCGGTTTTGTGTTGCAGGATCAATCCAATGCCCAAAAATCGCCGTATCTTTCGACATAAACTTAATATTCGCTGCATGATGTTCGACAAGCTGATTCTTCTCGTAATATTCTTGATAAATATAAAGCGTCCCGTCTTCAGGGTTTACAGATCCCCACAAAGCAGCAGTCGGGTTATGCAGACCGTGGTCCAGTCCAAAATAAACCGGATGCTCTGGATTCGGATCAACATGAGGGATTACGTAAGGAATCGTCGGCTGAAACTCTGGGAATACTTGCCCTTCAAACGCCGACCAATCTGCGTAGATGTACCTCTTCACCCAGCTCTCTGGGTAAGAATCCAACAGTCCTTGCACATAATCTTCTGGAAGGTAAATATTCTCAGTAGTCGGAGCTTGGAAATAAGAGTAGTTCTTGCTTTTCCCGTTATTTTGTACGAACTTGGAATACACCCAGCTACCGCCTTCAGGGTTTGTCGTTCCAAAACCAGTCCGTCTAGGAACCGTATTCCTACGCAGACGAGACTCAAGCATCATCCAAATTTCTTCAGCAACTTCAGAAACTTCATCTATATAGAACGCACCTAAGTTAAGCGACTTGTACTTATTCGGATCGTCCATCGAACGGAAAATGACTGAAGAACCGTTATGGAACTCTAGCATATTCTCAGCCTTATTAAACGCCCTTTCAATCGAACCGCCTTTTAAAACAGGGTGGGGGACAATCTCAAGAAACGTTCGTAAAGTAGTATCACGCAAGTTCGGATACGTTTGCGCTCCAACTAATATGAAGTTTCCTGGATAACGAAGGGCAAGTTGAATGGATTCCTGACATCCGCACAACGTTTTCCCAGACCCGAACCCTCCAGCATATAAACGGTACTTGCTTGGAGAAGCGTGAAACTCCTGTTGAGCTGGAAGAGGATTATAGAACTGCTCTAAATAACCGCAAGTAGCGCAAAAACCCCACCACGTATCAGAACCTTCCTTATAAGGTTTACCGCACATTTTACAAGCTTGTTCATTATATGGAAGAAACTCAGCCATTCGTAATCTCCTCCATATTAATTACTTGCGGTTTCTGATCGTCAGGGTTTGGAATATTGTTCACGATAATAATGTTCGGAGATCTCATTTCTTCGTCCTTCGAGCTGATTTTCATAAACTCAAGCAGCATTTTCTGTTGACGACCTTTTCCAGCGACAGCCTGGCTGTAAATCGTATTCAACACTTCCGGAAGCCTCGCAACGTAAAGGTCTTGCATAGTTTTTACCGCCCAGCGAAGAAACTCAGGGTTATTCATATAGTTAGAGTACTCGCTAAGTGAAATGCCTAGTTGATCCGCTTTATAAGAGTCAGGCATTTCAGAGAACCCTTTTTCCATCATTAAGAGAACAAGTTCCTTAGCTGTATCATCTTTTTCAAATGACTTTTTCATAGGTAACTTTTCCATCGTTAACCCTGCTTTCTCTCATTCACCAATTCTGTCATAAATTATATCATTTAATGACTATGCAATCAACTAGTCAATATTAAACACTGGATAAAATGGAAAAATATTTTTCGAAAAAAGTGTTGACATATGTCCCAGAATTCATTATGATAGTGATGTTGTCGCAAAAAAGACAACCCCTGCAAAAAGGATCGAATCCTTTCATCCTAACATCGAATATGAGACGAAAAAATCGCACAAAACCCAGTAGTCCTGCCGGAGTGGCGGAATAGGCAGACGCACAGGACTTAAAATCCTGCGGAGGGTGTACCTCCGTGCCGGTTCGAGTCCGGCCTCCGGCACCATTCTCAATTTATCTTTAAGATAATAAATATAAAAGAAGTGCTTGTCGGTACTTAAATGAAGTACCTATTTTTATCTTTATCATTTTGCCGGTGTGGCGGAATTGGCAGACGCGCGGGACTCAAAATCCCGTGTCCGTTGAGGACGTGTCGGTTCGACCCCGACCACCGGTATCAGAAAATGCGGTAAAACATTGATATGAAAGCATCCTTTCGAGTTGAAGGGGTGCTTTTTTTTTTTTTTCTAAAAAATTTATTAAATCGTTTTGTTGAATACTTTAAATTTTAACGGCTATAAGGAGGTTGGATTCCCACTAGCAAAAAACGTAATTATCCCCTTTCACCTAATTTAATTCGAAAAAAGAAATCAATTATCAAAGATTGCTAAATAAGACATCTAAGACCCTAAATAATGATCCTCTGTCGTGAAGGCATATCAAGCACTCGTTAACGATTATGGTGAAACGGTAGGGGTAAACGCTACTTGCCGTAAATTCAGGCATACATTTTTCCTTACATCATTTGTAAGTGTTTCTAGTTTTTTATACTAGTTATAATGTGTATAGCTTAATTCGATTATAATTACGAAAAATGATAATAAGAAAGGAGAGTTATACATTGGTCAAACAAGGAAAATTACTAGAAGTTCAGGACTTACAAAAAAACTACGGAAAGAAAAACAATATAACAAAAGCTTTAAACGGTGTTAGTTTTGATATTCTCCCAGGAGAATTCTTAGGAATAATGGGACCAAGCGGCTCTGGTAAAACGACATTATTAAACTGCATTGCAACAATAATAAAACCAACATCTGGGCGTGTACTTTTAAATGGTAAAAATATCAGTGCTTTTGACAGTAAGGATTTAGCGGAGTATCGGGGGAGTCGAATTGGCTATTTGTTTCAAGACTTTGCACTGTTGGATAATCTAACGGGACAAGAAAATATACTATTACCATTATCAATTCATGGGATGGATTTTGTAAAAGCGCGTGCTAAATTAGATGAGCTAGCAGTTTTTTTAGAAATTACAGATATTCTTAACAAATTCCCATCTCAGATGTCTGGGGGGCAAAAGCAAAGGGTAGCTGCTGCACGTTGTTTGATTTCTGATCCAGATATCGTTCTGGCAGATGAACCGACAGGAGCACTAGACACACGTTCTGCAAGAACTTTAATGAATAAGTTGAAAGGTATTAATAGAAGTAGTGGAAAAACAATTTTAATGGTCAGCCACGATCCGAATGCAGCAAGTTTTTGTTCAAGAATCCTTTTTATTCAAGATGGCGTTATCTTTCATGAATTGCGCCGTAAACATGATGAGTCACAAGAGAAATTTTATGCAAGAATTTTAAAGTTATTAGCTCAGCTTGGAGGAGGAAGTGCGAATGTTTTCTAGGCTGATTTACCGTAATGCGAAACGTAGTCGTAAGGAGAATTTAATTTACTTTGCAACACTGGTAACAGCAATAGCCTCGTTTTACATTATTCTTTCGCTTGGTAGACAAGATGTTATTTTATTTCTGAAAGAATTTGAAAGTGATGCAATCGATAAACTTTTAGCTCAAATGTCAATTGTATATGTATTTGCGTTATTTTTATTGTTTTTCTTGATTTTATTCGCGAATCGGTATCAATTAAATCGAAGGAGTAAAGAGTTTGGGCTCTATCTCATGTTAGGTATGCGCAAGAAACGCCTTGTTCTTCAGCTTTTAGCAGAGGGGTTCATTACTTCTATTTTGGCACTTATTGGTGGCATTTTAATTGGTGGATTTTTAGCAGAAATCATCAGCTTGACAGTTTCTAAATTAGTCGGACAAGGAATTATTGGTCATCAAATAAGCTTGTCGGTAAGTGCGATTTTCTTTACGATCATCGGTTTTTTATTTATCCAGTTTGTTGCATTAGTTATTCTTGGTGGAAAACTATTTAATCAAGAAGTACATCAATTACTTTATGATCAAATGGACAAGAAACAAGATATGGGACATTTGAAAGCCAACGTGTTCCATATTTTAGTAGGTTCTGTCTTGCTAGGTGTTGCATATTGGATTGTTTTATATCGCTTTATGGATTTTGCAGGATTGCTTCTATTTGTGGCATTGGGTCTTGGATGTTTAGGGACGATATTTTTTATGAGAGGATTTGCAAAATTACTAGGCTTATTGGCAAGTTTGTCCGAGCGAAAATCTACGAAAGGGCTGCATACATTTACATTAAGACAGTTTCAAGAAAACATAGGTAATCGATCTACTTCTGTTGCAGTAACATCTATTCTAACCACATTGTCAATCATTTTACTAGCAGAAGGTGCTTCGACTATGATGGGATTAGAACATGTTTATACTAGAAGTTCATCAATATATGATTTTACTGTTAATGGGGATAATCAAAAGGCTGAACAATTTCTTACGTCAGAAAAAATGCTACCGTATGTAGAAGACTTAAATTTTCTAGAAATTGGACGAATGAAATATAAGGATGAACGTGGGGAAGACGACTTCCCTTTGTCAATGGTAGACTGGTCTGAATTAAGAGAGCAAATTATTATGGCGCTGCCAAGCAACGATAAAGAACAAATTTTATCTGGAGAAATGCAAGGCTACACTATCAGTCCGGAAAACCCTGAAGCACTTAATCTGCTTGGGATCCTAGAGATTGATGCAACAACACCTTACCTAATTCCTGAATCATCTTATAATGGACTTTTAGATGCGATAGGAGAAAAACCACTGAATCTACATTCAGATGAAATTGCTTTATACTTTAATCCAGACCTTTTGCAAATGGATAATCTAGAAAGCATGCCTATACTAGATAATATTCTTGAAAAGGCTGTAAAAAAAGGGCAAAGTTTGATGAGCATTAATGATCAGGAAGTATTTATACGCCCATCCATTCCAATGAGAGGACTAGTAGCAGATCGTTCAGTAGAAATTCATTCAGCATTCATCGTTCCTAATCCTATGTTCGAACAATTATTAAATACGGACACCTATGTGTCATATTGGAATTTTCGCATCCCACATAAGCTGCAAGAACAGCAAGGTTTAATGAAGCCAATGATGGAGGCGAGGGATTTATTAAAAGCTTCAGGCTTCACGTTTGAAAGTTATTTACAAAACTTTGGACGGAAACTTTTCTACGTTGTTGCTGGAAGTTATACAACACTATATATGGGACTCTTATTCTTGATTATTGCCTGTACGGTATTAGCTTTGCAATTTTTGACGCAGATGAAGCAGACAAGCGGGCGCTATGTAACGCTTTCCATGTTGGGGGCAAAACGTAATCAAATGAAAAAATCAATGCATAAACAGGTGTTGTTAACCTTTCTGTTACCTATGTCTCTTGCATGCATTAGTGGAGCTGTTGGCATAAGGGCTATGATTTCATTTCTTATTCTTTACTTCGACGATCAAAAGTTACTTTACCCGATTGCCATTACCTTTGCATGTATAGTAATCGGAATTTTTGTGATTTATGGGTTAGCAGTGGCTCGTGCAGCAGATCACGAGATAGATAAATTACGTTGGAAGCCAAATATAGATTAAGAAGAAAGCTTAGGAGGTGCTGAAGTGGCGAGGATTACAATTGTTGAAGATGATGTATGGATGAGGGAAGAATTAATCGATATATTGCAAAAAGAAGGGTTTGAAGTGACGGCAATTACAGACTTTCATGATGTAGTTGCTCAAATAGCCACTTTAGCACCAGACTTAGTCTTATTAGACATCAACTTACCGGAACAATCAGGATTTGAAATATGTAAAAGTCTAAAATCAAAAGGAATTGCTCCAATATTGATTCTTACATCTAGAGATAAGTTACAAGATGAATTACATGGTCTTCATTTAGGTGCAGATGATTATCTCACAAAACCATTCAATCGGGATAGATTGTTAGCGCGCATTCAGAACTTGCTTAGAAGATTTGAAGGGCAACCAGGCTTGATAGATGGTGGCAGTTTTTCGCTAGACCCAAATACGTTTACCCTATATAAGGGACCCCAATCGTTATTATTATCAGCGAATGAAGGAAAAATTTTATTGGCTCTAGTACAGAATAGGCCTGAGGTTGTATCCAAAAGGGCACTGAGTGAACTTTTATGGGGAACAGACCAATATATAGACGAAAATGCACTTCAAGTAAATCTCACTCGCTTACGAAAGGCACTACGACAATTGGGCTTGGAGAATCAAATTGAGACAGTAAGGGGCCAGGGGTATCGACTTAGGGGACAAGTGAAACGATGAAATGGATAAAGCAAATTTATGATTGTTTTCTTGCTTATAAACTATGGTTTCTTATGTTAATTTCTACAAATCTTCTATTTATTTTTTTAGCTTGGTTGGCTTATCCAGAAACGTTTAAGGTGTTAGTAGGGCTCATGATTGTTTTTACGCTAGCAATGATTTCGTTATCTGTATTCGTGATCATTAGAAAGCAACAAATAATCGAAGCTGCCTTTCAAGATTTTTTATTAGAAGCGAATGAGACGAACGAAGAAAAGTTGTGCCGGGTATCTCCTAAGACACATTGGTCGTTTATCCGTAGAATGGGAAGCGTCATAAGATTAAATCATGCGGAACTTAATAGGCAAGTTATTGAACTGGCCGATTATGAAAACTATATAGAAGGATGGGTCCACGAAATTAAAAAGCCTCTGTCATTGATGACATTGGTATTGGATAACCGCAGTGACGAAATGTCTCCGCTTGTTAGACAGCGTATGCTTCATATTAGAGATCAAATGCTTGGAGACGTAGAACGAATTTTGTATTTTGCAAGACTTGGGGCTGCTCATAAAGATTATATTTTTGAGTCTATAAACTTACTAGCCTTTTGTAAACAGACAATTGAAGACCATCAAACATTACTAGATGAATCCGGTTTTCAAATACAGTTCATAGGTGAGGAGATGGAAATTTTTTCCGACCGCAAAGGCTTAGCTTTTATATTAGAACAAATAATCGCTAATAGTACGAAACACGTTGCACATAATCAGGATTTTCCAATTTTGAAATTTGAAACGGTTTATGACAAAGTGAGTGGTAAAACCGTTTTACATATTAGTGATAATGGACCTGGTGTATCTGAAGAAGATTTACCATTTATTTTTGATAAGGGCTTTACTGGAAGGAGAGGTACTTATACAAGGCAAGCAACGGGTATGGGACTCTTCTTAGTGAGCAAGATGGCTTATGATTTAGCAATTCAGTTGGATGCAAAATCAGAGCTTGGTTCAGGGTTGACCATATCATTAATATTTCCGCATGTGAAACAATAAGCAGTTAATTCCGCCACGGTATATTTGAGATTTGAGACAGGTAAATTATCAAGATGTTCTTAAATACAGTGTTCGAACAGGTTCACCATGGTTTTTTTCTTTTGGCAAAACAAATTTGGAATAAAACCTTTAACAAAAGACCATTTGGTATAGGGATGTTGTTGTATACGGTTTAGATAAATTGCGATATCATTCTGCTTTTACGATCTTCTAAAATTCCCAAGCACTTCTACGGTTTCACTGATGCTGACAAATGCCTTTGGATCAATTTCTTTGATTAGGCTTTTGACCATTGCTAATTCATATCGGGTAATGACGGTATACAATACGTTGTTTTCCTTATTGGAATAAGCTCCCCGTCCGTTCATTACGGTGATGCCCCGGACTAAATTCTTGATAAGTGCGCTCTTTAATTCTTCGGTACGGGTTGTAACAACCATTAGGCTTAATTTAATATGTCTTGTATGAATCCGATCCATGACAACGCCAGTCACGTAGATAGAGGCCATTGTATATAATGCCAAATCCCAAGAAAAGATAAATCCCGAGATGAACACGACAATACTATTTAAACCAAAAATCAAGCCGCCAAGCGGTATATCAATCTTTCTGGTAAGGACAAGGCCAATGATATCAAATCCGCCGGTTGATCCGTAGAAACGCACGATCAGGCCAATTGCAATTCCTGAAATGACTCCGCCGAAGATGGCAGACAATAGGGCATCATCGGTTATTTTTATAAGCGGGATGTATTGCATGGAAAGCGATGTAATCACAACGGACAAGATACTGTTTAATATAAAAGCTTTTCCCAGCCTCATCCAGCCAATAATAAAAATTGGAATATTTAACACCAAAAGCCAAATCCCTGTGTTAATGGGCGTAAGCAAACCAAAAACCATCGCTAGGCCGGTAATTCCGCCGGATAATACTTCATGGGGGAGCAAAAACATATTTAAAGCGAACCCGAGTACAACAGAAAAAACAATTAATATGGCATATCTAAAGATGTAGGTCACTCCATCACCTTCCTTCTTCTTACCTTTATCTTTTCCCAATTTCTTCACGGAACTATATATGTGAATAAAAGAATTTTAATCAATAGTTGGTTTGAGTTTGACAAAGAAGCGTCCAAGACACTCCGCAAGCTTCCGGGCGCCTGCAAGTAAAATAATAATGGCCGCCCTCCAGCTTTCTACGTTTTGATGTTCAAACTCAAAAGACTGCTCCTTAAAAATTCTTTAAGTCCCTTTTATATATTAAAAAGAGGTTCCCTTTATTGAATGTAATGTTTCATATTCTTGTCCGACTTTCAAAGTTTTTCAATATCAAAGCGTAAGAAAGAAATGAGAATTCTGGTCATTTTTCATATTATTGCTTCAATTAAAATCATTTGATTCCAAGCTTTTTCCCTTCATAAACATGTTATGATAGGATAAGAACGTTTGTTTTTTAGGGAGAGATCGATTTGGTAGATGAATTAACCGCTGCACAGCCATTTTTGAAGTGGGCTGGCGGAAAGCGTCAGTTGCTTCCCGAAATACGAAAGTATGTTCCAGTCTATTGCAATACATATTACGAGCCATTCGTTGGGGCGGGGGCTGTTTTATTTGACCTTCAACCGAGCGTTGCAGTCATTAATGATGTAAATAAGGAATTAATTAATACATATATGGTCATCCGTGATCATGTTGATGAGCTTATAGAAGATTTGAAAAAACATAAAAATGAGAAGGATTATTTTTATGAAATAAGAAACATCGACCGCAGGGACGATTATCATGAGCTTTCGCCTGTCCAGCGGGCATCCCGTATCATCTTTTTGAATAAAACATGCTTTAACGGGTTGTTCCGCGTCAATAGCAAAGGCCAGTTCAATGTTCCTTTCGGACAATATAAAAATCCGAAGATTGTAAATGAAACGGTTTTAAGGGCAGTACACCATTTTTTAAAAGATCATAAGGTTACAATATTAAACACCGATTTTGAAAAGGCAGTTTGTCATGCGCAGGAAGGCGATTTTGTATATCTTGATCCTCCGTATGATCCCGTTTCCAACACTTCATCTTTTACAAGCTACAGTTTAAATGGATTTGGAAAGGAAGAGCAACTACGATTAAGAGACCTTTTTGTTGATTTAGACAAGCGGGGCTGCAAGGTGCTTCTTAGCAATTCTTCTACTGATTTTATTTTGGGACTGTACAAGGATTATAAAATTGAGATCGTTCAAGCGAGCAGGAATATCAATTCAAAGTCTTCTGGCAGGGGGAAAATACCGGAGGTGCTGGTAAGAAATTATGAGTAAAACGGACAAGGCATGGGAAGTGCTGTTTCAGCGCCATGATATTTTAAATAACGTTCAAAAGAATGGTTTTTTTGAAATTCAAGCGAAAGAGATAAGAAAAGAACGGGAACCGAGGTTAATGGCAAAATTTGATCACTATAAAAATCTTCCGACACTATTTAAGGAGAACGGCTTGTCGATTTTGCCGATTTCTCGGTCAAGCTATGTCATCGGGGAATTTGACGTCTACAGCAAAGTGAATTACGACAAAAATCTAAAGCCCGTTCAGGTTCCTTTTCCGAGCCATATTACGACGATTGATCCAACGAATCTCTATTCGGAAAGTTCGGCTCTTCATTGTGCCCACGTAACCGGAATGATGGCAGATGTTTTAGGAGAAGAACCTGAACAAACTATCTCGGGGAGAATGTCTTCGAAAGAATTTGGCTTTACGATTCGTACAAGAAGTGGGCTTGAACGTCTCATTGAGATTAAAAATTCACAAGTTGAAATCGACGGTGGGTATGAGAGCAAAACCAAATTTATGATTGTTGAAGCCAAAAATGAAAAAGTGGATGATTTTTTAGTCAGGCAAATTTATTATCCGTATCGGTTATGGCGAGAGAAAACATACAAAGAAGTGAAGCCCGTCTTTTTTACGTATTCCAATGATATTTTTAGTTTTTTTGTTTATGAATTCACAGATGCTAACCGCTATAACTCACTTAGGCTTATTGAACAAAAAGATTATATTATTGCCCATGAGAATATAACATTTGATGATGTTGCCGCATTATTTCATTCCATTCGAACACAGGCTGAACCCCAAATTCCCTTTCCACAGGCAGACTCTTTTCCAAGGATCGTTGATTTGCTAGGATTGCTTGTGGAAAATGATTTGAGCAAAGAAGATATTACATTGAATTATGACTTTGATGCGAGGCAAACGAATTACTACACGACCGCTGCGATATATTTGGATCTTGTCGAACGATATATCAATAAAAATAAACAGGTCATGTTTAGGCTTACATCAATAGGCAGAGAAATCATGCTAAATCGAACGAAAGAAAAATATTTAAAACTGGCTGGAAGCATCTTCGCCCATGAACCATTTAAACGTGTATTCCAGGAATATCTAAACACTTCCAAAATGCCGGAACGGAAAAGAGTGATTCAAATAATGAAGGAGTGCGATTTATATAATATAAACTCCGAAAGCACGTATTTCCGGAGAGCATCTACTGTGATAAGCTGGACAGAATGGATTATGAATTTACCAAAAATCTATTAAAAAATAGCAGGAAAATTGTAAAAAACTAGTAAGGTTTAATCGTCTGTAACATTTTAGGTTTAATTAAAAAAAGGCAATTTTTAGACTTCTTTCGTTGAATTATGTTACGATATAAAGGAAGTATTCATAATTCTGAGCCTATTCGCCTAAGTATAACTAAAGGCATTACAAAAACCAGAAGAGGGGGAACTGTAGAATGTTTAAGAAAAAGTATGGACTTTTATCATTTCTATTGATGCTCACTCTGCTTGCTTTAGCGGCATGCGGCGGAGGAGGCGGCGATGAAACCGCGAATGAAAATGAAGGAGAAAAAGAAAAGAGCGAAAGCAAAGCTGGCGGCACTGTCGATCTCCTGATGGGAACGGGCAGCCAAGGCGGGACGTATTTTCCGCTAGGTGCCGAGATGGCAAATGTATGGAATAAAAACATTGACAATGTGAACGTAACATCAACAGAGTCAGGTGCGTCCGTTGAAAACTTGGCAAAGATTTGGAAAGGTGAATTTGACCTTGGCATGACCGTAAACCTTCCAGCTTATGATGCGATGAATGGAGTAGGGGATTTCGAAGGAAAGAAAGTTGAAAACTTTGCTTTTATCGGCCATATTTATCCAGAGGTGCTTCAGATTGTCACACGTGAAAGCACGGGCATTAACAGCATCGAAGATTTAAAAGGGAAGCGTGTGGCGATTGGGCCGCCGGGAAGTGGGACACAGACAGCAACAAAAATTGTTCTTGAAGCGTTTGGCATTAAAGACGGTGATTATGAAGCATATCAAGAAGGCTTTGGAGATGCGAAGTCAAAATTGCAAGACGGAACAATCGATGCCTCCTTCGGCCTGTTAGGCCTTCCAGATGCAGGAATTGATGAATTGCAGGCTTCTGTTAAAGATGTGAAATTTTTGCCTGTTACAGATGAGGCAATCAAATATATCGAAGAAAATAGCGGCTATTCTTCTTATACGATTCCAGCAGGCTCCTATGAATGGCAGGAAGAAGATATTTCAGCTGTTTCGGCCTTTGCTGTACTCGTCGCGAACACTGACAAGGTTGATGATGATCTAGCTTATCAATTGGCTAAAGTCATGATTGAAAATGCTGATGAAAATACACATCCACAAGCAAAGCATATGACGAAGGAAAATGCGTTAAACGGTCTCGGGGATCTGCCGCTTCATCCAGGTGCTGAAAAGTATTATGAAGAAGCCGGTATTAAATAAGAATGCTTTAATATTCTATTTGCAAGGACCAGACACTTCGTGTCCGGTCCTTTTTTAAAAATAGGAAGGATGGTCAGCGTATTCCTTTAAATCATATAGGTGGTGATGTGATGAGTAAAAAAGAAGGAACAAAAAATGAACAAATCGATGATGTATCTGTTGATGAAATATTAGAAAAATATGACAGGGAAAGCACTTATCGAAGGAACCTTGGAAAATGGTCATGGATTGTGATGTTCCTTGCCGTCTCATTGACGTTGTTTCATTTGTTTACGGGTTATCGAGGGGCATTTGAAGCACGGATTCAAGGTCCCATCCATTTAGGGACCGCACTAGGGCTGATTTTTTTGCTTTATCCCATAAAGAAAGGTTTGCAACGCAAGCAAAAGGGTGTTCCGTGGTATGATGCGATCCTAGCGATTGTTGCGTTAGGCGTTGGATATTATAATGTTATCTTTTATGATGAGCTTGTCAGCCAAAAAATCGTATTCGGCTATACAATGATGGATTACATCGTGGCAACGCTCGGTGTATTGCTTGTGTTGGAAGCGGCAAGAAGATGTGTCGGCCTTCCAATTGTTTTCGTAGCCGGAGCAGCCATTCTATATGCATTATTTGGCAACCATATTCCAACAAAGTTATTTGCACATCGTGGATTTTCGTGGGAAATATTATCAACGGATCTCTATTTGACGACGAAAGGAATTTTTAGTACACCGATCCAAGTTTCTTCAACGTTTATTTTTCTTTTTTTGTTATTTGGAGTCATGCTAATCCGAACTGGAGTCGGCCAGTTTTTTAATGATCTGGCATTTGCGATAACGGGCAGATTTACTGGTGGGCAAGCGAAAGCAGCTGTCGTTGCTAGTGCTTTGCAAGGAATGGTCTCGGGAAGTTCCGTGGCAAATACAGTTGGTTCAGGGTCATTTACTATTCCAATGATGAAAAAAGCTGGCTATAAGCCGGAATTTGCGGCTGCGACGGAAGCGAGTGCATCAACGGGAGGACAAATTATGCCACCTGTCATGGGGGCAGCAGCATTCATCATGGCAACGTATACTGAAACGCCTTACAGCCACATTATGATTGTTGCGGTTATTCCTGCAATGCTTTATTTTCTGGGCGTTTTTTTAGGTGTTCATTTTGAATCAAAAAAAATGGGCATTGTCGGTTTTACGAAAGACTCATTGCCGAGAATGGGCCAGCTCATGATTGAACGCGGGTATCTTATTTTGCCTTTGGTTGTCATTTTCTACACGCTTGTAACAGGGCGTACGCCGATGAGAGCGGCATTAATTGCGATCCTTGTATCCTTTTTAGTGAGTTTAGTTCGGAAAGAAACGAGAATGTCTATTAAAGGAATTATTCATGCTTTTGAAGAAGGAGCACGCAGCGCCCTACCGGTAATTGCAGCTTGTGCTGCTGCAGGAATTATAGTTGGTGTCGTTGTACAGACAGGGCTTGGCGGACGGATTGCCAATGGAATTATTGCGCTTGGTGGAGGAAGTTTAATATTAACATTAGTGTTCACAATGATCGCGTGCCTTATACTGGGGATGGGCCTTCCGACGACGGCGAACTATATTGTTACTGCAACAATGGCTGCCCCGGCATTAATATTGGGCTTGGATGTCCCGGTATTGGCTGCACACTTTTTTGTCTTTTATTTCGGAATTGTAGCTGATATTACTCCGCCAGTTTGTCTAGCGGCTTATGCCGGTGCAGGCTTGGCAAGGGCAAATCCGTTTATGAGCGGTGTTATCGCTACTAAACTTGCCACAGCTGCGTATATTATTCCTTTTATTTTTGTATTGAATCCACAAATGCTGTTAATCGATGCTGAAGTTTGGACGGTCGTATTCTCAGTAGCTACTTCTATCGTTGGGATGATTGGGGTAAGCAGTGGAATGATGGGTTATTTTATCCGAAAAGCGTACATGTGGGAACGTGTCGTCCTCATTATCGGCGGGCTTGGCCTTATTACCCCAAATCATATCCAAGATATAATTGGTGTCATCATGATTTTAGCGATCTTGCTCATTCAATCAAGACGTCCTAAGGATGTTATCGAAAAAAGAAAAATATCTATGACTTTATGATATAAGAATGGTACACCGCAAAAAGGAAAAGGGCTCGTGAAATGTTTATTTCACAAGTCCTTTTTTTTTCAAAAAACTACGCCCTTTTTGATGGCAAATGAAATATTTATTTCGTATAATGTAATAAATTCATCATAATATAATGATTATGAAACAAATATTTCAAATAAAGGGTGTGTATAATGAGTGCTCGAGTGATGAAGCACAATTTCATCCCGGGAAGAACAGCCGGGTCTGAACGCGCGTTTCAAGATGCGAAAGAAGTGATTCCTGGAGGGGTGACCGCAAACATTAAGTATTTTTCTCCTTACCCTCTTGTCATGGAAAAAGGAAAAGGCAGCAGGCTACTTGATGTTGATGGGAACGAATATATTGATTACCTATTGTGTTATGGTGCTCTAATTTTGGGACACGGGCATTCTCGAGTAGCTGAAGCTGTAATAAGTCAAATGAATTCGTCAGGAACATTTATCTTTGGCTCACCCCATCAATTGGAAGTGGAGATGGCAAGGAAGCTTATTACCCTTTTCCCCGGAATTGAAATGGTTCGTTACACGAATTCAGGTTTGGAAGCGACTTTATTATCGATTCGTTTAGCTGAAGCGTATACAGGAAAAAGAAAAGTGGCTAAGTTCGAAGGCCATTATCATGGCGGATATGATCAAATGCTCGTTAGCGTAAATCCAGACGCAGGAAAAGCGGGGCAGGCTTCAAATCCAAACCCTGTTCCGGATTCAAAAGGAATCTCTGATTATCATTTAGAGCATACGATCGTTTTGCCATTTAACGATTTGGAAGCGACTGAAAAGATTTTACGTAAACATAAAGATGAATTATCGTCGGTCATTTTAGAACCAATTCAAGGAGGATTTATTCCAGCTGAAGAGAAATTCATGAAAGGCCTCCGAAAAATAACCGAGGAGCTGGGTATTCTTTTAATTTTTGATGAAGTGAAAACCGGTTTCCGTTTAACTGTAGGCGGAGCTCAGACCATCTACAATATCAAACCTGATATTACCGCTTTAGGAAAAGTATTGGGAGGAGGCTTCCCGATCGGAGCAGTTGGGGGCAAAAAAGAAATTATGGCGATCATGTCACCTGATCGAGGCAAGGATATTTTAACTGCTGGTGCGAAAAACGATGTGAAAGATGATGTCATGTTTCATAGCGGCACGTACAACGGGCACCCGATTGTGTTAGCTGCCGGTATGGCAACAATTGAAGTACTTGAAGAGCCTGGAACGATGGAAGAACTATTAAGAAAATCAAACAATCTAAGAAAAGAGCTCGAAAAGTTGTATAATAAGTATAATCTATCGATGAAAACGATTGGAATGGGGAGTATTTTTAATCTCGTATTTACAGACGGCCCGGTCAAAAATTATCGCGATATGGCTAAAGCTGATTTAGAATTAAGGAAGAAAATTGATTATGAGCTTTTACATCGTGGCATTTATACAAAACCAATGAACCGATATTCAATGTCTGTCGTCCATAGCAGGGGTGATCTGCAATTTACGATTGACGCGCATGAAAAAGCGATAAAGAAGGTAATTCAAAAAGTCCGGGGGCTCACATAACCTTTCTGTACATCTATATGAAAGGAATTAAAGAAATTGTAAGGAGCAGTCTTTGGAGTGCCTTGACAGCTTCTTTGTTAAACTTAAACCAACTGTGAATAAGGTCTCTATTTACATGATTTGAGAGGATTTTGAAAAACATGGTTGACGTTCATCGAATTATTTCGGAAAAGCTGCCTGAAATGAGCAAGTCACAAAGAAAAATAGCTAAATATGTGCTAAGCAATTCGGATTCGGTTCCTTTTTTTACTGTTGGAAAGTTGGCGCATATGGTAGGCGTAAGCGAAGCGACGGTTGTCCGCTTCGCTGTCTTTCTTGGTTACAGTGGGTATTCGGAATTTCAACAAATGCTTCAGGAGGCTGTAAAGCGGCAGTTGACAACGGTTGAACGGCTGCAATTGTCGGATGATGTCTATGATAAAGAAGAGAAAGCGATCTATGAGATGTTTAGGGAGGATGCGGAAAGAATTCAAATGATGGCTGAACAATTGGATTTAGCTTCCTTTCACAAAGCAGTAGAGTCGATTATTGAGGCAAAGCGAATCTTTATTATTGCAAACCGCAGTGCTGTTTCATTAGGAACCTTCTTAGAATTTTATCTGGATTTAATGTTTGAAAATACAGAATTGATTCGAAATCCTCACGGTATATCTGAAAAGCTGTTTCGAATCGATGAAGATGATCTTGTGATTGGCTTGAGCTTTGCACGCTATACGAAAAATACGAGTGAAGCGGTTTCATTTGCGAGAGATCGGGGTTCAAAGGTTATCGCAATAACAGACAACATGCTTTCCCCGCTTATTCCGTATGCCCATGTTGCGCTATGTGCAAGAAGTGACATGCCATCGTTCATTGATTCTTTTGTCGCTCCGTTAAGCTTGATCAATGCGCTTATCACAGCAGTTGGAAGGCGGAAACGAAAAGAGATTGAACAGCATCTTGAAGAACTTGAAGATGTTTGGGAGCGCTTCGAGATTTTTAGTAAAGAATAATTTAAAAAATATATCAGCCTCAGGACTTTTTGGACAACCTCTTAAAGAAGTTGTACGTTCACATTTCCTCCGTGAAGTTGAAAAAACATCTCGGCGACTGCGCCTACCAATTGCTGTGCTTCCTCTCTCTTCATAGAAGGGCAGATATAAATAATGTGCAGCGCTTTTTTCGTTTCCTTCGTAACCATCGTTCGATTTGAATCGACGAAAGGGCTGCCAAAGGCACTATTTTGATCACAAAGTACGAATTTATTCGCCATGTTATAGACTCGTCCATTGAGCGCTTCGTATTTTTCATTTTCTGTTCCAATTTTTAGAGTGATTGGCCCTGTGATTTTTTCTAAATCATAAATACCAAATGGAATTTTATATTGTAATGAAAAGAGATTCGTAAGGTCAACAGCTGAATTAACGGTGTGAATGCTGTTCCCTTTTTTTACCCGCCTTAAAAGAGCTTCGGCTGAATGCCTGTATTTGGATGGATCAGCTCCACATTGTTTAACGATGCTTCGCCATTCTTTAATTGCCGCATCGTCTGAAGGAGACTTTGATTCAAATTCCAGTTTCGTATTTTCTTGGAAAAGCTCAAAACGGCCTCTTAACATTTGCGGTGAATCTCCAACAACGATATGATCATATTGTACAATACCTAATTTAAAATGCGGAAAAAGCTTATAGATTTCTGGGGAAATGGTTAAGTTTGGCATACAATTCACCTTCCTAAAGGAAACCTAGACATATTATAATTTATTTGGAGTACGTATTTTTTCAGTTTAGCATATTGCGGGCGTTTTGCAGAGAGGAGGGGTGAAGGATGTCGTTAGACAAACTCAAACAAGAAATTATCGAATATAGTAGAACGATTGGCATTGATAAAATTGGATTTACGACAGCAGATCCGTTCGTTGAGTTGAAGGAGCGGCTGCGTGATCAACAGGCATTAAATTATCAGTCAGGTTTTGAAGAACCAGATATCGAAAAACGGACGAATCCTAAAATGCTTATGCCTGAAGCAAAGTCGATTATCGCGATAGCCGTTGCTTATCCTTCTAGAATAAAAAACAAACCAAAGAATGAGAAGCATAACCGCAGAGGACTTTTCGCAAGCGCATCTTGGGGGATGGACTACCATCATGTGCTTCGGGACCGCTTAACTAAATTAGAGGCATTTATAAAGAAACGGGAACCGACAGCCATCATGACTTCGATGGTGGATACAGGAGAATTGTCTGATCGGGCAGTTGCAGAGAGAGCAGGGCTCGGGTATGTTGGAAAAAACTGTGCACTGATTACAAAAGAGTTTGGCTCATATGTTTACTTAGGTGAAATGATAACGAACCTTCCATTCCCCTCAGATGAGCCAGTTACAGATTCATGCGGTTCCTGCAATAAATGTGTAGAAGCTTGCCCAACGGGGGCGCTCGTTCAAGGTGGACAGCTCGATTCTACGAAATGTCTTGCTTTTTTAACACAGACGAAGGGTTTCTTACCCGACGAATACAGGGACAAACTTGGAAATCGTTTGTACGGAATGGATAAATGCCAAATCGTTTGTCCAAAAAATAAAACGCTCGATTTCCATCATCATCCAGAATTTGAACCGGATCCTGACATTGCGATGCCCCCATTAAAACCGCTTCTAAAAATGAGCAATAGAGAGTTTAAGGAAAAATTTGGTTCAATTGCCGGGTCCTGGCGGGGGAAAAAGCCAATTCAGCGCAATGCGATACTCGCGCTTGCACATTTTAAAGATACAACAGCGGTTGATGAGTTAATTGAAGTTATGGAATCAGACCCCCGGCCAGTCATTCGTGGGACGGCCGCATGGGCACTTGGGAAAATTGGCGATCCGAAAGCTGAAACAGCCCTTAAAAAGAAGAAAATGGAAGAAAAAGATAAAGAAGTCCTAAAAGAAATCGATAAAGGGTTGTCCATGCTTAAAAACAAGCAAAATAAAGAGTCGCAATGGGTGTTCTGATTCGTTAAACTATGGAAAATGAGTTTTAAAGAGGGGTTGTTCATGAATTCTTGCGGGATCATCTTTTATGGTGGAATGGAAAGTCCTATTGGACGACTAACAATATTTGCATCAGCTAAAGGCATATGTGCACTGCAATTCGGGGATCAAGACCAAGCACTTATGAACGTAAAAACAAAACTGGCCAAGTTCTCCAGTAAATTAGACTTTGTATGCGATGAAAGAAAAGTCGAAGAGGCAATGATCCAGCTGAAAGAGTATTTCTCGGGTATTAGAAAAACATTCGATCTGCCATTGGATTTGCACGGAACGCCCTTTCAATTGAAAGTTTGGGAGGAGCTTTCAGGAATAGCTTACGGTAAAACGGTGAGTTACAAAGATGTTGCAGCCGCCATTGGGATGCCAAAAGCAGTGAGAGCGGTGGGAGGAGCAAATAATAGAAATCCAGTGCCAATCATTATTCCTTGCCACCGGGTGATTGGGACAAATGGCTCACTTGTCGGGTATGGAGGCGGACTCCAAAAAAAAGAGTATTTGCTTCATTTGGAAAAAAGCCCATATCGCCGACTTACCTCGTAAAAAGAACTCATAATGGTTCTTTTTTTCTTGTCAAGGCGTAAACGTCAATTTTCGATCATAAAGTAGGCGTAGTGCTACTTCAGGAAGGAGATTTTTATGAATTGGCATGATGCCTTGAAAGAATACTGGGGAGAGTTGAATGGGTCAATTGTGAATGACAGAGAAGTGTTGTGTTTTGATCAAAAGGAAAGTACAGCATTTGAACGCAAAAAACAGCAATTAACCGATCGGAAAGTGAAAATTGTGAAAGCCATATCAAATGCGCAAATTGTAGGCTGTCATTATATAGACGGCAAAGAGCATGTGCGATATGGCATTCATCATCAGTTTGTCATGAAACAAAACGATGAATTTTATATTGAAGAAAGGGTGCAGCCGAGAAAGGCTGTGTTTAAAATGGGGAAAATAATTGATGACATCGCATTTCCACAAGAAACCATTGAACAAGAAAAGAGTGAAGTTGATTCACAGCCTAAAACCGGAGACAGCGACATCCGGTTTAAATATGATCGGCTCCAAGCGGTAAGATATGCAGAAAGATGGTGGAATTCTTACAACCCGGCATATCGGCAATTTGATGTGGATTGCACGAATTATGTCTCCCAATGCCTTCATGCCGGTGGAGCGCCGATGAGAGGGTATCCCAACCGTTCAAAAGGCTGGTGGTATCAAAATAATAATTGGAGCTTCAGCTGGTCTGTAGCACATGCTTTACGCTGGTATTTAAGCGGTTCGCAGTCAGGCCTTCAAGCAGCAGAAGTTTTTGAACCAAATGATCTGGAACTTGGAGATGTAATTTGCTATGATTTTGACGGAGATGGCAGGTGGCAGCATAATACGATCGTCGTCGCCAAAGACGGGAACAACATGCCGCTCGTGAATGCCCATACGACGAACAGCCGAATGAGGTATTGGGCATATGAAGATTCGACCGCTTGGACTGATCAAATTCAATACAAATTTTTTCACATTCGAAGCAGTGAACAATAATGGGGTGTAGAAGTTTTGGGATTACATGTCGTTTTATATCAACCAGAAATACCGGCAAATACCGGAAATATCGCAAGGACGTGTGCTGCAACAAACACCGCTTTGCATTTGATTCGGCCGCTTGGGTTTTCAACCGATGATAAAATGTTGAAGCGCGCGGGGCTTGACTACTGGAAATTTGTGGATGTAACCTATTACGATTCATTGGATGAATTTTATAAAAAAAATGAAGGAGAGTTTTTCTATATTACGAAATTCGGAAAGAAAAAGCATACAGATATCGACCTTACAGACAGGGAAACAAATTTTTATTTCATTTTTGGAAGGGAAACAAACGGGTTGCCGCCAGAAGTTATTGAAGCGAACCACGATCGCTGCCTGAGGTTGCCGATGACAGACTCGGTTCGGGCATTAAACCTTTCAAATACGGCGGCGATTCTTGTCTATGAAGCACTTCGGCAGCAAGATTACCCGGGTGTTAAATAAAGGAAAACGACCTAGACTTTGCGAGGTCGTTTTTTTGATCATGTTTTTACTTTTTCTTTAATCCCGGTGGATCGTTGTAGCCTGCAGTAAAAATGGATGTTAAAAATGCAAGAATGACGCCTAAAATTAAAATAAAGCTCATTTTATTACATGCCTCCTTGAATGTAATTTATTTCTAAATAATTGGTTTTCACCTATGTAATTATAATTCTTATTATAGCCTAAGAACAAAAGAAAGTGAAATAGAATTCAATAACGGACAATTAGAAAAAGACTGTAATCATGATAGTTGCCTGTGCATACGATGATAAAAAGTAACCAAGTCAGGCGTCATGTTCTCAATTTCAATTGAAGTGGTGTGATTCGAATTGAAGAAAAGTCGCTACAGGCGGTTAGCTCCCCTGTTTAAAAAGCACAAGCCTGCTTTATTAAGGCGGGTTGCATGGCAGAAATGGAGGGTGAACAGATGGATATATTAAATAAAGTAAAGAGTTACCGCGAAGAAGAGGAACGAATGAAATGGGAAGGGACGTTCTTGGAATATTTGGAAATGCTAAAAGAAAGGCCAGAAATCGCTCAAACCGCACATTCTCGTGTATATAATATGATAAAAGATGCAGGTATCACGGAAGTAGACGGAATGAAAAGGTATGAATTTTTTGGAAATCAGATATTTGGTCTAGAAGAGGCCATTGAAAGACTCGTTGAAGAATATTTTCACCCTGCCGCAAGGCGCCTTGACGTTCGCAAACGTATTTTGTTGCTTATGGGTCCTGTCAGCGGCGGGAAATCGACAATCGTAACCATGCTAAAGCGCGGGCTTGAACAATATTCCCGCACGGACGCTGGGGCTGTCTATGCGATTAAAGGATGCCCGATGCATGAGGATCCGCTCCATTTAATCCCACAGCATTTGCGGGAAGATTTTTATAAGGAATACGGCATTCGAATTGAAGGAAGCCTGTCGCCGCTCAATACGATGAGGCTGGAGAAGGAATATGGCGGCCGTATAGAGGATGTCATCATTGAGCGAATCTTTTTCTCTGAAGATAAGCGGGTTGGAATCGGGACGTTCAGCCCTTCTGATCCGAAATCACAAGATATTGCTGATTTAACAGGCAGCATTGACTTCTCGACAATCGCAGAATATGGGTCTGAGTCTGATCCAAGAGCTTACCGGTTTGATGGGGAACTGAACAAAGCAAACAGGGGTATGATGGAATTTCAGGAAATGTTGAAATGCGATGAGAAGTTTTTATGGCATTTGCTATCTTTGACACAGGAAGGCAATTTTAAAGCAGGCCGATTTGCGTTAATTTCTGCTGACGAGCTTATCGTTGCCCACACGAACGAAGCAGAATACCGCTCGTTTATCTCAAACAAGAAAAATGAGGCGCTGCATTCGAGAATTATCGTCATGCCCATCCCGTACAATTTACGAGTCAGCCAAGAGGAACGAATTTATGAAAAGATGATCAAAGAAAGTGATATGGCCCATGTGCATATCGCGCCACACGCATTAAAGGTTGCAGCTATTTTTTCAATATTAACAAGGCTTAAGGAATCAAAAAAGCAGGGCGTCGATCTTGTTAAGAAAATGAGGCTGTACGACGGCGAAAGCATTGAAGGATTCAATCAAGTGGATGTCGAGGAATTGAAAGTTGAACATCAGGATGAAGGCATGAGTGGAATCGATCCGCGCTATGTGATCAATCGAATTTCCTCTTCAATTATCCGCAAAGAAGTTCCATCAATCAATGCATTAGATGTGCTCCGTTCGCTAAAGGATGGGCTTGATCAACATCCATCCATTTCACAGGAAGACCGTGAAAAATATATGAATTACATCTCCGTTGCGAGAAGGGAATATGATGAAATCGCGAAAAAAGAAGTTCAGAAAGCATTCGTCTACTCTTATGAAGAATCGGCTAAAACATTAATGGATAACTATCTTGACAACGTTGAAGCGTTTTGCAATAAAAATAAGCTAAGGGACCCCATTACAGGCGAAGAAATGAATCCTGATGAAAAACTAATGCGTTCAATTGAAGAACAAATTGGCATATCTGAAAATGCGAAAAAGGCATTCAGAGAAGAAATTTTAATTCGTATTTCTGCCTATGCCCGAAAAGGCAAAAAATTTGACTACAGGTCTCATGACCGATTAAGGGAAGCGATTCAAAAGAAACTATTCGCTGATTTGAAAGATGTCGTAAAAATCACAACATCGACAAAAACGCCAGATGAATCACAGCTTAAGAAAATCAATGAAGTCATTGCAAGGCTGATTGACGAATATGGCTATAATTCAGTCTCGGCAAACGAACTGCTTCGCTATGTTGGAAGCCTTCTAAACCGCTAATAGAGGTTGTTCAAAAAGGCACTGAAGATCCGCGGCGCATCTCTTCGTTACGGTCTCATATGGCGCTGTTTGAAAAAAACGCTCTTGATAGTTTTTTATCAAGAACGTTTTTTTTACCTTATCTGTTGTTGCAGTTGTTCGGGAGAAAATGGTAAAGTATATTTAAGAAAAAACGCTTGCGCGTCCTTTTAGGAAGTCAGAGGTCAGAAACCAGAATAGTCTAAATTTGCGTCAAAGCAAATTTATGCTTGCTTATTTTTTTAAAAAAGGAGAAAGTCCAGATGCCGAATAACGAAGTCCGCTTCATAGACTGGCTTAAGGCTGCCTTCATCTCCTTTTTAATCGTTATCCTTGTCAGGCATTTTCTAATTGCAAATTATATTGTCCACGGGGAATCGATGATGCCCACAATCGAAGAAGGCAACCGGCTGATCGTAAATAAAATTGAATATGGATTTAAAGAACCATCCCGTTTTGATTTAATTGTATTTCATGCGAATTCAAATGAGGACTATATTAAACGTGTGATCGGAGTAGCTGGTGACGCGATTGAATATAAAGATGATCAATTATTTATAAACGGAGAAGCAGTTGAAGAACCTTATTTGGATGAATATAAAGATCAATTGTTTGATACTCAGCTTACTGAAGATTTTACCTTGCTTGAAAAGACAGGGAGATCGACTGTCCCTGAGGGCTATTTATTTGTCATGGGTGACAACCGAAGGCATAGTTATGACAGCCGGCATATTGGCTTTATAAACAAAAAGGAAGTTGTAGGTATCGTTGATTTGCGCTATTGGCCAATTGAAAGTTTTCAAACAAAGTTTAACTAACAAGGCATATTCCGAATAGAATGAGCCTTGTTTTTTGTTCAAAAAAAGTAAAAATTTGAATTTTAGTTAAGAAGCATAGATGATTTTTTGCAATAATTTGTTTTGTCTGCATAAGATAAAAGAAACAAGTTGTTTAACTGCAGAAATCTAGGTACAAATACGCCAAGGCGTATTCTGATTAAGAGGAGGGGAAATTGTGCAGGAAAACCAAGATTCAAGCTTTGTTGTCTCCAAGGAAAACTGGTCCCTCCACCGCAAAGGTTACCAAGATCAAGATAGGCATATGGAGAAAGTAAAAGAAGCAATAAAAAACAACTTACCTGATTTAGTAAGCGAAGAAAGCATTATTTTATCAAGTGGCCGTGGAGTTGTTAAAATTCCAATTCGTTCACTAGATGAATTTAAAATTAGATATAACTACAATAAAACAAAACACGTTGGGCAAGGCGAAGGAGACAGCCAAGTTGGGGATGTTGTCGCTCGTGAACCGGATTATGGCCAAGGAAAGCCAGGGGCGGGAAAAGGACAGCAGGCAGGTGACAAACCTGGATATGATTATTATGAAGCGGATGTTTCACTTGCTGAACTTGAGGAAGCCCTTTTTAAAGAAATGGAGCTCCCTAACTTAAAACAAAAGGAACAGGCAGAGATTGCGACAGAAAAAATTGAATTTAACGACGTTAGAAAAAAAGGCTTAATGGGGAACATTGACAAGAAACGCACGATCCTTGCTGCATTAAAAAGAAACGCGAGAAAAGGTAAAAAGAGCATTGCACCCATTTCTGACGATGATTTGCGATTTAAGACATGGAATGATGTCATTAAACCCGAGTCAAAAGCGGTAGTCATTGCCATGATGGATACTAGTGGCTCGATGGGAAATTGGGAAAAGTATATGGCAAGAAGCTTCTTTTTCTGGATGACACGATTTTTACGCACCCAGTACGAATCAGTTGAAATGGAGTTTATTGCCCATCATACCGAAGCGAAAGTCGTATCGGAAGAAGACTTTTTCTCCAAGGGGGAGAGCGGAGGGACAATTTGTTCGTCTGCTTACCGGAAAGCATTGGAATTGATTGAAGAGAAATACAATCCTATTCGATACAATATTTATCCATTCCATTTTTCGGATGGAGATAACTTAACATCTGACAACCAAAGATGCCTCAAGCTTGTTAATGACATCATGGAAGTTTCGAACATGTTTGGCTATGGGGAAGTTAATGCGTATAGCCGACATTCGACATTAATGACAGCTTATAAAAATATTGACAACCCAAAGTTCAGGCATTACATCTTGAAAGACAAACGCGACGTGTACTATGCATTAAAGAGCTTCTTCCAAAAACAATCGGTTGCTGTGTAAGAGGATATTCAAAAAGTCCGGTTTGAACACGCACTAAAAAAAGGAAAAATAATGATGCCAAACATGGACAAAATAGAGGCGAAAGGAGATGATCATATGCAACAACACACGATCGAAAACATCATGACAAAATCAGTAATTTCCGTTTCGCCAGAACAAAGCATTGAAGAAGCTGCCCAATTAATGCACCAGCATAATATCGGTGCTATTCCTGTTGTGGAAAATAATCGTGTAACTGGAATGATTACCGATCGCGATATTACGATTCGCTCGACGGCTGACGGCGGAAATGAAAAGATGCCCGTCTCTCAAGTAATGACAAATGATGTGGTAACCGTTTCGCCAAATATGAGTGTAGAGGAAGCGGCACAGCTTATGTCACAAAAACAAATTCGCCGCCTCCCTGTTGTTGAAAATGATCATGTCATTGGCATGGTTGCGTTAGGTGATCTCGCTACAGAAGAGAAGCACGATGCGAAAGCGGAAGAAGCATTAACAGATATTTCGCAGCCATCAAGGCCAACCCATTAATTCGGGATCTCGATTAAAGAGACAAAAATAGAAGCGTTCCTTCACGGGAGCGCTTTTTTTCTGTTATCATTGTTTAAAAAAGGGGGCGGTTTTTTGGGCAAAAAATATGTGTTGGCCATCGATCAAGGGACAACGAGTACGAGAGCAATTTTATTCAATAAATTTGGCGAGGTAGAATCTGTTGCACAAAAAGAATTCACGCAGCATTTTCCCAATCCTGGCTGGGTGGAACATGATGCGCAAGAGATTTGGAGCAGTACATTGTCAGTCATAGCGGAAGTCATTTCAAACCGTTCTGATATTTCCCAAAAAGAAATTGCCGCGATGGGAATTACGAATCAGCGGGAGACAACCGTTGTATGGGATAAACGGACAGGAAAGCCAATTTATCATGCCATTGTATGGCAATCCAGGCAGACCGTTGATATCTGTCATGAGTTAAAGGTTAAAGGCTATGAACAGCTTATTTCTGATAAAACGGGGCTTTTAATTGACGCGTATTTTTCTGGGACAAAATTAAAATGGATTCTTGATCATGTCGATGGCGCGAGACAACTTGCTGAAGAAGGGCATTTATTATTTGGAACAATTGATACATGGCTCATTTGGAAGCTGTCTGGCGGCGCGGTGCATGTGACAGATTACACAAATGCGTCACGCACGCTTTTGTATAATATCCATGAATTGAAGTGGGATGAAGAATTACTTAAAATTTTTGATATTCCAAAAGCCATGCTTCCAGAAGTAAAACCATCTTCATTTGTTTATGCAAAAACATTGCCAGAGCATTTCTTTGGTGAACAAATCCCGATCTCTTCCGCTGTAGGAGATCAGCAAGCTGCATTATTCGGGCAGGCTTGTTTTGACAATGGAATGGCTAAGAATACATATGGGACAGGCTGCTTTATGTTAATGAACACAGGCGAAAAAGCAGTAAAAAGTAAAAATGGCCTGCTTACGACCATTGCTTGGGGAATGGACGGAATGGTTGAGTATGCGCTTGAAGGCAGCATTTTTGTAGCTGGTTCAGCGGTTCAATGGCTGCGTGATGGGCTTGGCATGCTCAACGATTCAAAAGACAGCGAAAAATATGCGAAACGCATCACTTCAACAGATGGTGTCTATGTTGTCCCAGCCTTTGTCGGATTGGGCACACCTTATTGGGACAGTGATGCTAGAGGTGCGGTATTTGGCTTAACGAGAGGAACAAAAAAAGAACATGTTATTCGAGCAACACTAGAATCCCTTGCCTATCAAACGAAAGATGTGATCGATGCGATGACAGCAGATTCTGGAATTAAGCTGAAAGCGCTTCGTGTTGACGGCGGCGCAGTCAAAAATGATTTTTTAATGCAGTTTCAAAGCGATATTCTTGGCGTGTCGGTTGAACGACCGAAAGTGAATGAGACAACAGCACTTGGCGCTGCGATGCTGGCCGGGCTTGCCGTCGGATTCTGGAAAGATAAAAAGCAGCTCGCTGACCAATTTTCGATCGAAAAGACATTTACAGCGACAATGGCTGACGATGAAAGAAATAAGCTTTATCAAGGCTGGAAAAAAGCAATTGAAGCAACGATGGCTTTTAAGCCTTAATAGTGCGTTAGGAAGACAACGAGAGCCTCCGTACTTTTTGAACATCCACGGGAAAATACTAGTTCATTAATTGTATTTCGGCTCATACCATATAGTAATCCATCGATGAAAAGGGGATTACTTTTATGGACGAGATAAAAGCACTCAACCGTGCTATTGAAGAAATTAATGAAATTGCAAAGGGTTTCGGGCTTGATTTTTATCCGATGCGTTACGAAGTTTGTCCAGCCGATATTATTTACACATTTGGAGCATATGGGATGCCGACGCGTTTTTCCCACTGGAGTTTTGGAAAGCAATTTCACAAAATGAAACTTCATTATGATCTCGGCTTGAGCAAAATTTATGAGCTTGTTATTAATTCGAATCCATGCTATGCATTTCTTCTTGATACGAACAGCTTAATTCAAAATAAAATGATTATCGCGCATGTTCTGGCGCATTGTGATTTTTTCAAAAACAATGTGAGGTTTTCGAATACGAGGCGCGACATGGTCGAAAGCATGACAGCAACAGCCGAGCGCATCGCCCATTATGAAGTGGTTCATGGGAAAAAGGAAGTTGAAAAATTTTTAGATGCTGTATTATCGATTCAAGAGCACATCGACCCTTCCATTATGAGGCCTAAACTGAATTATAATATGTACGACGAACCGGAAGAGGAAGAGAGCGTAAAAACAACACCGTACGATGATTTATGGAAGATCGATCGCAAACTTACTCCAAAAGAAGAGCCTGTCCCTAAAAAGAAAAAGTTTCCGCCAAAACCAGAAAAAGATTTGCTTTTATTCATCGAGCAATTCAGCAGAGAGCTTGAAGATTGGCAGCGTGATGTTTTGACGATGATGCGAGAAGAAATGTTGTATTTCTGGCCGCAGCTTGAGACAAAAATAATGAATGAAGGATGGGCGACTTACTGGCATCAGCGGATTTTAAGAGAGATGGATTTAACGACAGAAGAAGCCATTGAATTCTCCAAACTGAACGCGGGAGTTGTTATGCCTTCAAGAACTTCGATAAATCCATACTACCTTGGATTAAAAATTTTTGAAGATATTGAAGAACGCTACAATAATCCTACGGAAGAAATGAAGAAATTGGGGGTTGAACCGAATTCCGGAAGAGAGAAGCTGTTCGAAGTGAGGGAAATCGAATCAGACATCTCGTTTATCAGGAACTATTTAACGAAAGAACTCGTCCAGAAAGAAGATATGTATTTATTCGAAAAGCAAGGGCGGGATTATAAAATAACGGATAAAGATTATGAAAATGTACGGGATCAGCTTGTTGCTATCCGTGTAAACGGCGGCTTTCCTTATATTACGGTGACGGATGGCGATTACCTGAGGAATGGCGAGCTATATTTAGTACACAGTTATGAAGGAACAGAACTTGACCTGCCGTATCTTGAAAACGTCCTGCCCTATATTTATCAGTTATGGGGAAGGCAAGTGCATATAGAAACGATCGTGGATGAAAAGCCGGTCGTTTATTCTTACGACGGAAAAAAGGTTTTTCGAAGATATTTATGATCGGGAAGTTAGGCGTGTGGCAACGCTACACAAAAAGGATGATCTCAAGCAAAAATGAGATCATCTTTTCATTTTCATTAGCGAAATTGGTTTTCTGTTGATTTCATTCGATTTTGTTCATCTGGGATACGACTTTGATCTTTCAAGCGTTGGTTTTCTTCAGCCTGTCTATTTTTTGAATTCTCTTTCAGAAACTCTTTATCCTTATTATCAGCCATAATGAAACCCCTCCTCATAACGAATTAATGTTACTTTTCCCCACTTTTATTGAAAAAAAACGAGAGAAGTGGTCTCACTAGGTCTTTACTTTTTCTCAAATCGGTAAAAGGTTCCGTTCGTCGCACACATGAGCTCGCCTTTTTCATTTTTCACTTCACATTCCATGAATGAGACTTTATAGCCTTCTTTCACATAGCGGGCGGTAGCAATGATTGTCCCTGTGTTTGACGCTTTAAAATAAGAGGTTTTCAGTTCCAATGAAACATATGGAGCATCTTTATATCGAAAGTTTAAATGACCCATTGCTGTATCCGTAATATATGTATAAATGCCGCCATGGACGATGCCGGAAGGATTGAGCATTGGCTCGGTTACCTGGCATGTGATGGTACATGTCCTTTTTTCATCATCATATGTAAAGTTAAAATCAAACAATTTAAATAAAAACACATTTTCAGGCTGTTGGCTGCTAGCATCGTATGCTTTTTCGACGTGGTTTAAAAATTGTTGCTTGTCCATTTCGTTCACCCTTTTTCACAAGATTAAAACTCTTCTTCATTGTAATCGAGTAGAACAAAATTTGCGAGTGGATATCCCGTCTTTTTTGTTTTAGGATAATTGATAACCAAACTGTTAAGTGGTATTTTATTATGTATATTTGTTATGAAAGAAGGGAAGGCGGAATGCCTAGAATAAGACGTATGAAATCCAATCATTTATCATCCTTTCAACTGCTTGTGATCTTTTATTTTAGTGCTGTTTCAATTTCCGCAATCCTGCTTAGCCTTCCTTTTGCCCACAAACCGGGCGTTGAGTTTAGTGTAATGGACGGGATTTTTACGGCAGTGAGCGCTGTTAGTGTGACCGGGCTAACCGTTGTATCGATCGCGGACACATTCAGTGTCGCTGGCACGTTTGTCATACTGATTGTCATTCAAATTGGCGGTCTCGGTTTAATGACGATGAGCACGTTTATTTGGATTCTAGTGGGAAAAAAAATCGGGCTAAAGGAACGCCAGCTGATTATGGCTGATCAAAATCAACCAACACTTTCAGGGCTTGTCAATTTAATGAAACAAATCCTTCTGCTTATTTTAACAATTGAATTTATCGGTTTTCTTATCCTTGGCACTTATTATTTAACGTATTTTCCAACTTGGCAAGAAGCGTATTATCAAGCACTTTTTGCAACGATTAGTGCAACGACAAACACAGGCTTTGATATAACTGGCAATTCCTTGCTTCCTTTTGCACATGATTACTTTGTGCAATTTATCCATATGGTCCTCATTATACTTGGGGCGATTGGTTTTCCTGTGTTAATTGAAATCAAACGCTTTTTCCAGCATAAAAAGAAATCTGAGCCTTATCGTTTTTCATTATTTACAAAATTAACGACGTCAACTTACTTTATCTTAATTGCAGTTGGGTTCTTACTTATTCTCGTTTTGGAATGGACTCATTTTTTTGTTGGAAAGTCATGGCACGAAAGCTTTTTTTATGCATTATTCCAATCTGTCACGACGAGGAGTTCGGGCCTTTCGACCCTCGATGTTAGCGAGTTCACACTTGCGACCCAGCTTATTTTAAGTGTTTCGATGTTCATTGGCGCTTCGCCGAGCAGTGTGGGAGGCGGGATTCGAACAACGACGTTTGCGATTGTTTTACTGGCAATCTTTTTCTATGCGAAAGGAAAAGGATCAATTAAAGTGTTTAATCGTGAAATTTATGAGGATGACATGAGGAAGGCTTTTGTTGTATCTGCGGTAGCCGTATTATTGTTTGTGGTCGCTGTCATCATTTTGTCGATTACAGAGCAATTATCGCTGATGCCAATTATTTTTGAAGTTGCTTCTGCTTTCGGTACATGTGGTTTATCTTTAGGAATAACACCGGAATTAAGCACGATTGGCAAAATCGTCATCATGTCACTTATGTTTATCGGAAGGATTGGCCTGGTTACACTTGTTTTTCTTATACGTGGAAAGGAAATTACAGAGAAATATCATTATCCAAAAGAACGCGTTATTATTGGTTAAGCAAGGGAGTCTCCTTTGCTTTTTTTTCTTTTTCTTACTAATAATTGGCATGTAATTACATACATAAGCATTGCCCAATGTCGCAAACTATGTGTACAAAGGAGGTGATACACATGGCAAACAACAACAGCAACAACAGCAACCAAATCCTTGTTGAAGGTGCAGCACAAGCAATTGATCAAATGAAACTTGAAATTGCTCAAGAGTTCGGTGTAAACCTCGGTGCTGACACAACTTCTCGTGCTAACGGTTCAGTTGGTGGAGAAATTACAAAGCGTCTTGTATCTTTCGCTCAGCAACAAATGAAAGGTTTCCAACAACAATAATTTCATATAACATGGCTGTGAGGGGGCGGTTTTTACCGTCCCTTCTTCTATACTAATCATCATTTCGCTGGGGTGAAACATCTATGGAGCCTGTTTGTCCGCTTTGCAACCAACTTGAAAACATACAGCTTGATTGTGAGAAATGC
>NZ_QCZG01000018.1 GCF_003097615.1 Pueribacillus theae | reverse complement strand
TTTTGTGTTTAACCGCGTAATATCAACTGAAAAACAAGTTTTTACAAAGAAACTTTTGACAATACGTTACATTTGACAGGGGTTGATAATATGAAATTTGTTACATTTAAGAATCCCAAAGGGGAAACTAGAGCTGGTTTATTGGTAAATGACGGTGTTGTAGATATGAACACAGCAAGCAATGGTGAGTTACCAAGCGACCTTTTGGAATATTTGAAAAGCACAGAAGAGTATTTACCTTTAGTTGAAAGATTGAACCTATTAGAGAAGAAACCTGATTTTACTCTTGAAGAAGTTCGATTGCAAGCCCCTTTGTTAAATCCGCCTAGTTTTAGAGACTTTATGGCTTTTGAAAAACATGTCTCAAATTCGAGGATAAAGACGAACTCTTCGGTTCCTGAAGAATGGTATCAAATTCCTGTATTTTATTTTTCGAATCATCATGCAATTGTTGGTCCAGATGCACCTATTAAAGTTCCTAATAAAACGAGATGTCTTGATTTTGAGCTGGAAATCGCATGTATTATAGGGAAACAAGGTACAAACATTCGTGCGGATGAAGCAGATGATTACATTTTTGGTTTCACCATTTTAAATGACTGGTCCGCGCGCGATTTACAAATGCAAGAAATGAGGGTAGGTTTAGGACCCGCAAAAGGAAAGGACTTTGCCACATCTATCGGACCCTATATTATTACGAAGGACGAAATTGAGAAATTCAAAAATGGCAAAGGTTATGATTTGAAAATGACTGCAAAAGTAAATGGAAAGCAGTATACTTCCGGGAATTGGAATGAGATACATTATAGTTTTGGCGAGATGATTGAACGAGCTTCTGACGGCGTTACTTTATATCCTGGGGATATTATCGGTTCAGGCACAGTAGGATGGGGCTGTATTGGAGAATTGCCTGCGGAAAAACAACGTTGGTTGCAGCCAGGTGATGTTGTAGAGCTGGAAGTAGAACGCCTAGGTATCTTAAAAAATCAAATTGTATAAGCGAGACTTTTATTATAGGGAATCTAACGAATGTAGCGACGTGACAAATTGAATGCGGTTTCAACAACTTTTGACGTTATTAAAAAGGATGTGTGGATATGAGCAGAACAGGATTGCGTATCATCGATTTAAGTGTCCCTATGGACATTCATTCTAAAGAACCAACACCACCGGAAATTACTTATGTTAACCATGAACAAGGGGTAATAGGCGCTGCAGCTGCTTTCGGTGTAGGGCCAGAAGATTTCCCGGAAAAAAAAGCTTGGGCAGTTGAAACGGTTAGTTTGAGTACACATACGGGCACTCATGTTGACGCTCCTTGGCATTATTGGCCTACTTCCGAAGGAAAACCTGCACGTAAAATTGATGAAATGCCATTAGAGTGGTTTTATGGGGATGGTGTTGTGTTGGATTTTACAGATAAGCCCGCTGGATATGAAATTTCATCTAATGATATTCAAGAAAAGCTAAAAGAGATGAATTATCAATTGAAGCCTTACGATATTGTCATGATCAGATGTGATGCAGATAAAAAGTTATATGACGAAGATTATGCTCTAAGTCACGTTGGAGCTTCAGCTGAAGCAACACGTTGGCTTATTGACCAAGGAATTAAAGTAATGGGCACAGATGGATGGGGCTGGGATATTCCTTTTAATTTCCAAACTGCTGACTATAAGAAAAATCCGCGTCCAGGAGTGTTATGGGCTGCCCACTTTGTAGGTAAGGAAAAAGAATATTGTCAAATAGAGAAGCTTGCTAATCTAGACAAATTGCTGACTCCCTACGGATTTAAGGTCGCTGTTTTTCCTATAAAAATTAAAGGTGCAAGTGCCGGATGGGCTCGTCCGGTTGCAATTATACAAGATTAATAGAAATGCGGTAACATATTCCAAAGTAACTGTGTTTTTGCCAATTGTCTTATTAATTAATTTACGATCATTCGGCGAGAACGCCCTTCATTTCAATGAGGGGCGTTCTCGCCTTATTTTTTTGTATTTGCCTTAAATCACTTGCATGTCCGTTTTCTTTTCTATATAATAAAAAAACAGAAACATACGTTCCGTTTAAAGGGGGTGAAAAAATGGCAACCGTCACCTATTTGGTCAAATTAAAGAAACCTTCAAAAAGGAAACACAAAGCGTGGCTGCATGAACAAAAAACGTTTGTTCATTGCCTGAACGATTGAGTCAACCGCTTGTTGAATGGCGAGAAACTAACCTCCAAGAATGTTCCTTTCCCTTTAAAGAGCACCATCAAAAATGAAGCGATTCGCCGAGCAAAGAAAGCCGTTTCTGACTATAAGAAGGAAGCAGCGAAATCCATCCCCGTTTTTAAAGCAGACACCCCCATTAGCATCAACAACCAAAACTGGGATACACAATGTAAAAGAGGTCACTGGTATATTGGCTTCACAACGAGTGCGGGAAAAAAGTATCTGCCTGTTCACGAGGCGGATTGGGTAAATACCTATTTCCCGTATCTAACAAAACCGAATCGAAACTTTCGCGGTACGATCCAACTCCTTCGCAGGAGGCGAAACTGGTATGTGGCGATCCCCATTGAAATCTCCTGTGACATTCAACAATCATCACAAAACAAAGAAACACAACGTACCCCCATTGGTATTGACCTTGGCTTAAGGCATATTGCGGTTATAATGGAATTGCAATCAGGAAAGCGGCAATGGTTCAGTGGAAAAGAAGTCGGTTACATCAGGCGCCATTTCAGATCCTTGAGACGTTCTCTAGGTAAAAAGAAAGCACAGCGTGCAATCGAACAAATCGGGAATAAAGAAAGGCGTTGGATGACGGACTACAACCGCAAATTAGCCCATGACATCATCACATTTTGCTTGCAATTTGACCAACCTATGATTCAAATGGAGCAGCTCGAAAACATCCGAAAAACGTGTAAAACAACGAAACAAGTAGATAGGACCATTCACTCCTGGCCTTTTTATCAATTGAAAATGTTCATTAAACAAAAGGCAGCCAAACATAACATTCCAGTCATAGATATCAATCCCTACAAGACAAGCCAAACTTGTTTTCATTGCGGGTATGCGGATAAAAGGAATCGCCATAAGAGCAAATTCCATTGCAAACAATGTGAATATGTTTGTCATGCCGATTTAAATGCGGCAAAAAACATCGCAAGAAGCACGAGCCTGGCGGTGTAGTTCAATAGAACGATAGACCAGGTGCCTGCAAGGTATAATCCTATGCAGGAGGGTCGTTGTGGCACGACCTTTAGCTGTCATAATGAAGACAGGTCAGAAATGGAACAACGGGCACGAATATCTCTTCATCCGTGCCTCTGTCGGAGTGAGCAGCTACCGAAATTTCACAAGGAAGCTCTCCATTTCAATGGAGAGAGGATGTCACAGTAGGGGTGAGGTAAAATTAGCGCGAAAGCAGTATAGTTTCCAACGAAGAAAGCATCATCACTTTATCAATGGATAAAAGAACTTGGGTTTAATAGCTATGATGAACTATACAAAGCTTCGATCCGGGACATTACATGGTTTTGGGGGGAAGCAGAAAAGAGGGCTGGCATCGAATAGTTTCAGCCCTATCATCAAGTAGTGGATCTTAGTAAAGGAAAGGCATGGCCTTCCTTTTGATGGATACACCTCATTTTTTAATTTGCAATCCTCCAATAGTCTGAATTATATTAGTATAAATTAAGATGACTTTTTATAAGGGGATTGAAATAAAGAAATGAGAGATAAGTCTATTATTCAATCAATTGAAAAGGCAGCCGTTATATTAAAACTTTTTAATAAAGACGAGCCGATGCTAACGCTGCATGATATTCATATTAAAGCTGGATATACAAAAACAACAGCCATGCGATTTTGCAACACGCTTTGCAAAATTGGTTTTTTAGAGAAAGTCTATGTTGGAAAGATTCCATACTATCGTTTAGGCATAGAACTATTTACGATTGGCAGCCAAGTTATGCACGCAATTGATTTGCCAAGCCGGGCAAAGAAGTATTTGACTGATATATCAAATAAACTGGGAGATAACTCTTATTTATTCATTGAGCGCAACAATCAGGCATATTGTATTGAAACTGTGAAAGGAGAGTATTTTATCCAAGCAAATACAACACATATTGGAGATGTGCTTCCGCTTAATCGCGGTGGAGGCCCGCTAGCAATACTTGCTTATATGGAATCCGAAAGACAAGCTGAAGTTTTTGAGCTGCTTAAATTAAGCAAAGAAAAAACAGAGGCGTTGAAAAACAGGTTAGTTCGGATTAGAGAAAAAGGATATTCGTTTAGCAGTAATGAGACATATCAGAATACGGCTGCAATTGGCGTCCCTATATTCAATCATTTAGGTTCAGTTGTTGCTGCTTTTAGCGTTGGCGGTATTGAACAGAGGTTTAGCAATGAACGTTTCCCAGAAATCGTCAAAATTACGAAAGAAGCAGCGAATAACCTCTCAAGAGAAATGGGACTGCAAAAATAAAGACACAGCATATAGCTATAATAGCAATGTGCTGTGTTTTTTATTTTAAATATTCTAAAAAGTTAATTGACAAACCTTATTTAGTCGCTTTATTATTAACTTATACCAAATGGCGTTTACTTATTCCGCAATCCGCAATCTTTTTAGAGAAGGAGGATGGCTTTATGAAAGCGATTTATATGGATAGCCCAAAAGCGTATGATATGTCATTAAAGCACACTGATGAACTAGAACCAGGACCAAATGAAGTTATTGTAAAGGTGAATGCAGCAGGGATTTGTGGCACTGATTTGAAAATTTACCAAGGGAAATATCCCAATATTAAATGGCCGATTATTCTCGGGCACGAATTTAGTGGACAAGTCGCGGCGGTAGGAGAAGGTGTAGAGGGATTGCCTGTCAGCACAAATGTGACAGCACGACCAGGTATCTCACATTGTGGAAGGTGTAGGATGTGCATTGAGGGTAAAACGAATGTATGCAGTGAAAAGAATCGTCTTGGCTTCGAGCAAAATGGTGCATTTGCCGAATATGTAAGGGTTCATAAAGATCAAATTCATATTCTTCCTAAGGAGATTGACTTAACAACTGCTGCGATGATTGAACCGCTTGCAGTGGTCGTTCATGCCCTTCGTTCTATTACGATTAAGCCATCGGATGTTGTGCTTGTCATCGGACCCGGCCCAATCGGATTAATCGCGTTGTTACTAAGTAAAGCGAACGGTGCGACTGTTGCGATTTCCGGGCTTTCAAAAGATCAGAAAAAACTTACGTTAGCTCGGGAGCTGGGCGCAGATTTGATAATTGATGCGGAAAAGGAAAACGATGAAAAGACATTGTTGGAGTTGACGAATGGGGATGGTCCAGATATCGTGCTTGAATGCACCGGAACGGCTGGCGGTGTTAATAAAGGATTAGAGCTAAGCAGAACGGGCGGCACTTATGTCCAAATCGGAACTTGGAGCCACCCTTTAACGGTTGATTTTATGAAAATTGCTTATAAGGAAATTACAGTAAAAGGTTCATACGGCCATACGAAACTTGACTGGCGGGATAGCATCCGGCTGCTTCAGTCAGGACGTATTGATCTTACCCCATTAATTCAAGGCATTTATTTAATGGATGAATGGGAAAAAGCCTTTAAAGATGCAGAGTCTGGAGAAAAAGCAAAAATACTTATAAAACCATGATGAGTTGAAGGCTGCAAGCTGCAAGCTCATAAAAAGGAGGAAGGGTAAGATGGCGAATCAAACAGCCAATCAAACGGAAACAATGACAAATGTGGAAACTGCAACAAACGCAGAACGAATTGCGCTCGCTCTCAAACGAAATGGTGTGAAATATTTGTTTGGACAAAGCAATCCTCCAACAGTGACATTGGCGTGTATGGACGTCGGAATCAGGCAAATTGGATATAGGCAGGAAAATGCCGGTTCCTATATGGCTCAAGCATATGCCATGTGTTCAGGGACAGTACCTGTCGTTACAGCTCAAAATGGGCCAGCGGCAACTTTATTAGTGCCAGGTTTGGCGGAATGCTTGAAAGCTTCTCATCCAGTTGTAGCTCTCGTTGATGAGATCCAAAGAAATCATGAGGAACGAAATGCGTTTCAAGAGATCGATCATTTTCAACTATTTTCCGGAGTAGCCAAATGGGTTAAAAAAATTCCAACAGAAGATCGAATTGAAGACTATGTTGACATGGCTTTCAAGGCCGCAGCGAGCGGAAGACCGGGTCCGGCTGTTCTTCTTTGCCCAAAAGATATAACGCTTGACACGAAAAAATACCCGATTAGAAAAGTAAGAAAAGCAAACCTTGGATATTATCCATTAGATCGAACGACTGCAGATCCAGAAAAAATGAAAGAAGCGGCTAAATTGCTTGCAAATGCAGAATGCCCCATTATTTATGCTGGAGGTGGCGTTATTTCTTCCGGTGCAATAGAAGAACTCCGCCAAATCCAGGAAGAATGCGCAGTTCCAGTCGCAACGACAACAATGGGAAAAGGTTCTGTCGATGAAGAACATCCTTTAACGATTGGACCAATTGGCTATTACATGGGAAAAAGGGGTGCCACGAAATTTTTAAAACCAATGGTCCAGCGTGCCGATGTTGTATTGCTGGTGGGGAATCGAACAAACCAGAATGGCACTGACTCATGGACGTTGCTACCTGAAGATGCAACATATATTCATATTGATGTTGATCCGATGGAAATTGGAAGAAATTATGAGTCTTTAAGGTTGGTAGGTGATGCAAAGTTAACATTGGCAGCTTTGAAGGAAGCTCTTATTCATCATAATTTGCATCATAGAATTCAAAATCGTGCTTTAATCGAGGCAGAAATAGCAAAAGCCAGAGCTGCACATCTTGAAGAAGCAGACAGCGCGAAAACTTCAGACCAATCCCCAATTCGAATGGAACGTTTTTTAACGGAACTTGATGAGCAATTAGCTGAAGATCATATTATTGTAGCGGATGCCAGCCTTTCATCTGTATGGCTTGCGAACTACATAAAAGCAAAGGGAACGAGAAAATTTGTCTTTCCAAGGGGTATAGCCGGCTTAGGATGGGGATTGCCAATGGCAATGGGAGCAAAAATCGCAAAGCCTGAGAAAAAAGTTTTTTGCCTCGCTGGTGACGGAGGGTTCGCACACGTATGGAGTGAACTGGAAACTTGCAAACGTGAAGAGATAAACGTTGTGATCGCCGTTATTAATAATGAAATTTTAGCTTATCAAAAGCTCGCGGAACAGTCGAAATGGGGAAGAAGCACGAATGCTTGTGATTTAACTGCTGTCGATCATGCGAAGATTGCGGAAGCGTGTGGCGTTAAAGGGATTAGGGTTGAATCGCCAAATGAAATCAAAGGAGCGCTTAAAGAGGCTTTTGCAACAGAAGGCCCTGTCGTCATTGATTTGTTAGTCGATCCGAATTGCATTCCTCCACTTCCTCCGATGACGAGCCTTGAAAGTGTTTAAATGCCTATAGAATTGAAAACTGTATGTGGCAGGAAACCCAGTCTAGTATCGAGCATTAAAAATTCATTTTTAAAAAATTTGGAATACTCAATTGATAACGTTTTCATTTAATAGTATTATTTATATATACCATAAGGTGCCAAATGGTTCCGGAATGCGTAATTCTGGGTCTGGCGGTTTAAAAATAAATGAAGGAGAGGAAAAAATATGTATTTTGAGTACAGTGACAAAGTGAAAGATTTACAAAAACGAGTGACAGAGTTTTTGGAAGAGAATGTCTATCCTAATGAAAAAACGTATCAAGATCAATTGAATGAAGGGGAAAGCCGCTGGATTGTCCCTTCGATTATGGAAGAATTGAAAGAAAAGGCAAAAAAAGCTGGCTTGTGGAATTTATTTTTGCCTGAAAGTGAGTACGGAGCAGGGTTAACAAATTTGGAATATGCTCCTTTGGCAGAAATTATGGGCCGCTCGCCAATTGGTTCTGAAGTCTTTAACTGCAGCGCACCTGATACGGGAAATATGGAAGTGCTTGTCCGCTATGGTACAGAAGAGCAAAAGGAAAAATGGCTAATGCCGCTCCTTAATGGAGAAATACGTTCAGCCTTTTTAATGACTGAGCCTGACGTTGCTTCATCGGATGCGACGAACATTCAATTAAGCATTGTAAGAGATGGGGATGAATATGTCATCAATGGCCGCAAATGGTGGTCTTCCGGTGCAATGGATCCTCGTTGCAAAATTGCGATTGTTATGGGAAAAACGAATCCAGACGCACCGCGACATCAGCAACAATCCCAAATTCTTGTGCCGCTTGACACAGAGGGCATTACGATTAAGCGTTATTTACCGGTATTCGGCTATGATGATGCCCCTCATGGCCATGCGGAAGTTGAACTAAAAGACGTAAGGGTGCCTGTTTCAAATGTTATTTTAGGTGAGGGCAGAGGATTTGAAATTGCACAAGGGCGTTTAGGGCCTGGTCGAATCCATCATTGCATGAGAACGATCGGTGTAGCCGAACGGGCACTAGAATTGATGATTGACCGGATTCAAAGTCGGACAACATTTGGCAAACTGCTTGCTGATCAAGGCGTTATTCGCGAATGGATTGCCGATTCAAGAATGGAAATTGAACAAGCCCGATTATTAACACTAAAAGCAGCTTATATGATGGATACAGTCGGAAATAAAGTAGCGAAAAAAGAAATCGCCATGATCAAAGTTATTGCTCCAAATATGGCACTAAAAGTGGTTGACCGTGCAATTCAGGCATTTGGAGCGGCTGGCGTAAGTGGAGATACACCGCTTGCGAAAATGTACGCCGGATTACGTACATTAAGGCTTGCTGACGGGCCGGATGAGGTCCATCGCAATGCGATTGCGAAACAAGAGCTAAAAGAGAACCCTGTTCTACAAAAATAAATCATGCAGGAAAAGGTGAGTATATGCGTTTAGAAGGTAAAACGGCAATCATTACCGGGGGAGGCAGTGGCATCGGCAGAGCCACAGCAATCCTGTTCGTAAAAGAAGGCGCAAAAGTCATGATTGCAGATATAAATGAAGAAACAGGCCAAGAAACTGTAAAACTGATTCAAGACAACGGGGGAGTCGCTGAATTTCAAAAAGTCGATGTTACAATTCCAGAAGATATAGAGAGGCTTGTTAAGACAACTGTCGATTCGTTTGGAAAGCTTGACATTATGGTTAACAACGCAGGGATAGGGCATGCCGAAGCAAAAATTCCTGATGTACCCGTAGAAGATTGGGATCGTGTTGTCGACGTCTGTATGAAAAGCGTATTTCTTGGAATGAAATATGCCATACCTGAAATGCTTGAAAACGGCGGTTCGATAATTAATACGGCAAGTGTGGCCGGAATTAAAGGGCAAAAGCTTCAAGCAGGATATACCGCTGCAAAAAACGGGGTCATCGCTGTTACGAAAAGCACGGCATTAGAATTCGGGAAACACAACATTCGCGTAAATGCCATCGCACCTGGAGTGATCGATACAGCCATTGTGACCGAATGGAAAAAGACAAAGAAATGGCCAGTCTTATCAACGGCCAACGCTTTAAGAAGAATTGGCCAGCCTGATGAAGTTGCTAACGCGATGCTATTTTTAGCTTCAGACGAAGCATCATTTATCACGGGGACAACGCTAGTTGTTGACGGAGGAACACTCTTGGGCAAATAGGCTTTGATCTCGCCAAAAATTTTATAATTGATGAACTAGCGATTGAGCAGATAACGGTTGTTCAATCGCTAATCAATTTTTTAATGATTCTTTAATATGTGAGGAGTAATAATCTCGATTTTTATATTTATAACGAAAGAGGGTTTAAAGGTGAGTAAAGTAACGCAAGTACCCTATCTCGCGATTGCTGTGAAAGATCTTGAAAAAGCATCACGTTTCTTCGAAGAAAAATTTGGTGGGGTCGTTTCAGAAATCGGGGGTGTACCTTCGGAAGGGTATAGAGACATTGTTGTCCAAGTCGGCGATTTTCATTTGTATCTTATGGAGCCAACCTCTGAAGAGAGTGTGATTGCAAAGTATATCGCAAACCATGGAGAAGGTATTCATCATGTTTGTTTCTGTTATCCCGATTATAAAGAGGCTGTTGCACAACTTAGGCAAGAAAATTTAAACATCCTCGACAGAACGAATTTTTCATTCATTCATCCAAAAGATGCATACGGCGTTCTTATTGAATTGGCACCCGAAAACAATGAGCCAAGAGCCCAAAAAAATTAAAATAATGAACGAAAAAAAGGGAGAATAGCTAAAAGCGAATCTCGCTATGCAAATTTAAAAATATTGTATAAATTTAAAAAATAATACAATATAATAAAAGGCAATTGGGAAAGCGCTTTCAAATAAAAGAATTGGGGGGATCGCAGCTATGAATCAAAAGAGTACTTCATTTATTGTAAAGATACTGTTCTTATTCACATTCGCTTTACTGATCGCCGGATGTTCCTCAAACTCCGGTTCGGGGGAAGCTACGTCCCAATCAAAAGAGGGATCCACGAAGGAAGCTAATAAATCAGAAGAGGGAGCTCCTAAACAGGGCGGCGAAGTGACGATTGCGTACTATACGGATGCTTCAAATTATGATCCGATAAAAGGAAGTAGTGGCAGTGACCACGCGTTATTGTGGCCAATCTATGATACGTTAATTTCATTCAACGCAGAGCTTGAACCGCAGCCTGGTTTGGCGGAATCATGGGAATACACCGATGACAAAACATTGGAGCTTCATCTTAGAGAAGGGGTAACTTTCCATGACGGCACCGAATTTGATGCGGAAGCAGTCAAATTTAATATTGAGCGGAATAATTCGGATGAGTCGAATGTTTCTGACCTTGAAAATATTGATAGTGTCGAAGTTGTCGATGACTTAACGGTTAAGCTGCATTTAAAACGACCGGATTCCTCTCTTTTGCTGTCTCTTTCCGATCGGGGTGGTATGATGGTCTCCCCTACGGCAGTGAAGGGAGATGGAGAAGACTTTTCACAAAATCCAATAGGAGCCGGGCCTTTCAAGAGAGTGTCACATACACCAAACGGAGAAGTCGTATATGAGAAATATGAAGATTATTGGAAAGACGGTGAGCCGTATCTGGATAAGATAACGGTTAAAATCATCGCGGACGAAAATACAAGAATTAATGCTTTAAAATCTGGGGAAGTCGATTATGCGGAATCCATTTCGTCGAGCAATGTTCAGAATCTGAAAAATGATGCAAATATCGTACTGAAAGATGTCCTTCCTGTTCGTTTTCGCTTGATCTATATCAATACTTCCATGCCACCATTTGACAATAAAAACGTAAGACAAGCTGTCCTTCACGGCATTGACAGGGAAGCGATTATCCAAGGAATAAACTTCGGTGCAGGCGAAGGAGCGACGCAAGTGTTCCCGAAAGAATACTGGGCATCGGATCCAAATATGGAGATCGAATACGAGCCGGAAAAATCTAAACAGCTTCTGGAAGAAGCCGGTGTGGAGAATGTTTCATTTACAATGGTGACGAACGCGCTTGCCCAAGATACGAAAATTGCGGACGCGATAAAAGGCCAGTTAAAGGAAATTGGAATTAACGTAGAAGTTCAACCAATGGAAGTGAACAAAGCTACCGCAACGTATTTCTCTGAAAAGAAAGTACCGGCCCTTTTCTCGGCGTGGACAGGTCGCCCGGATCCACAGATGACGGTCAATTATTTGTTTAACCAAGACACATTCTTTAACACTGGTGGGAAGACGACCGATGAAATCGCATCGCTGATTTCTGAAGCGGCATCCACATATGAACAGGAAGATCGCCCAGCGCTTTATCAGGAAATCAGCAAGAAAGCGATTCTTGAAGAAGCGATTGCTATCCCTGTGATTTTTGAGCCGATTACCGAGGCAATGAACCCAAAAGTCAAAGGTTTTGAGCCTAACCGGATTGGAAAGCCAATATTCTCAACGATTTGGATGGAAGAATAATAAGGTGAAACAGCTAGTCTGCACGGTGTAACGACATCAGAAGTGATAAGGAATAGCCAAAAAGAAAAAACTGGCTGTAAGAGCTTTCTAACAGCTAGTTTTTCTTATTTAAGCAATATCAGCATATGAAAATTCCAAAGAGATTTAACATAGTAATTATTTAAAACCCTGTCGGCCAATTTGCGAGACGCCGTTCACCTCTTGAGCCGTTTTTGGCGCATGCATAATCAAGCGTTTGAGATAAGAATTTCCTTGTGTCTCTAGGATCAATAATGTCATCAATGAAATGTTTTCCGGCAGCTTTATAAGGTGAGCTGTCAAAACCCCATAATTTGAGTAATTCCAATCTTTCTTCTTTTGGATTTTCTGCATGTTCAAGCTGGCGTCCGAAGACGACGTTGATCCCAACTTCTGGGCCCGTAAAATTAATTTCAGCTGTCGGCCAAGCAACGACGAAATCAGCACCCATTGTTGGTCCAGCCATATTAGCATAGGCGGCGCCAATGCTTTTTCGAATGACAACTGAAATCTTTGGCACAGTTGATTGTGCAAGAGCTTGCAGCCAAACCATAATTTTAGTCGGCATTTTTAATTTTTCTGCATCACTTGATACACGAAAGCCTGGAATATCATGCAAGAATATTAATGGAATATGGTATGAGTCACAAAGGCAAATGAAATCGGTTGCTTTGTCGCATTCTTTTGCACCTGCAGCCCCGGCAAATTTCATCGGTTGATTAGCAATGATCCCGACAACCCTGCCGTTAATACGGGCTAAAGCAGTTACGAGCGCTTCGCCGTAAAGCGGTTTTAGTTCAAAATATTTTCCATCATCGACAATTTCTCTAATGACTTTTTTCATGTTATAAGCCCTTGTCCGTTTTGTTGGCACGAGATCAATGACTTTATCGAGTCTTCTGTATGGATCATCGCTCGTTTCTTTAAAAGGTGGCTCTTCATTTGCATTCGATGGCATATAGCTAAAAAATTGCTTCAATTCTTCAATGCTTTCATCTTCATTGTCTGTAAAGCGATCGACCTGGCCGGTGTAATCGGCATGAATCTTCCAGCCGCCAAGCTCTTCATTCGAGATTTTTTCTCCTGTGGCGACTTCAAGCATGCGAGGGCCTGCCACTGCCATAGTAGAGCCTTTCACTTGTGTGACAAAGTCTGAGGAGGCGGCAGTCCAGGTGGGCCCACCAAAGCTGTCTCCCAAAATGGCAGTCATCATTGGGACTGTCCGATGGTGAGTTAAAAGCTCATTGGGAAAGAGCAACTGGCTAAATTGGTCGGAACCCATGCCGTCAGGCATACGGAGTCCGCCGCCTTCCTTTAGATTGAGCATCGGCAGGCCGCGTTTGATGGCATAGCTGTGAATGGCCTTTGACTTTCGCATATAGACCATTCCTTCAGTTCCGGCAAAAACCGTTTTGTCAGCAGCCTGAACAACGACATGCCTTCCATCGACTTTTGCAAGTCCTGTAATAATGCCATCCCCGGCACTCTTTTCTTCAGTTCCCGGTTGATCGGAATGAGCTAACATTCCAAGTTCTACAAACGAATCCTTATCGATTAATTTTTCAATCCGTTCTCTAGCGGTATAGAATCCATTTTCGCGTTGGCGTGCGAGTTTGTCCGCACCGCCTCCAAGTTTTGCTTTTTCTTTCTTCTTCAAAAGTTCTTCTATTTCTTTTTCCACCTGTTTATCTCCCCTGTTCTTTATATTCTTATCCCTATTTATTCGCTTTATAATGATAGAAAGCCTTTTCTACTATTTTAATATATAAAATATTCATAGTGAAGGAAGCTTTGTTTATGACTGAGTCAAGCTTTTGTGGGAGGTTTCCTGTAGATATCGGGGAAACTCTCTTTTATAGGCAATTTGACAGCGCTTATAGCCCTTGTTTCTTCACGTTTTAGACGACTCTTTGTCTTTTAAGAACCTTGTAATCCTTTTAGGGGGAGGGATATTGGCTTCTTCGCATATTTTGTATAAGCAATATTATTTATCGTTGCTTCTCCTGCTATTTTCTTTATGAAAATAGGAATGACTAACATCTTATGAATCACCAATAAAATTTTGTGTACTAGCCACGAAATATAGCCATAAGTTTAAATTAGAGGTACGGGAAAAAGCAAGTAGTTTCAAGAATACATTAATGACGATAAGTAGCTCTGATAAATCAGCGGAACTGGAAACGGATCGCATTGGGGGGATAGAAGAAAACATCAATGCATTAGATGAATCATTAAGTGGAAGGACATAGGAAAATTCTTTCGAAATGGTGGAGATAGTTAATCTTACTTAAAGGAGAGATGTTTTGTGCAAAGGGTTATGCCTTCTAGTAGTCAACGAACAGGTGTCATCTCAATCTGCAAAAATTCAAGAGTCAGGAGACAAGGTTATGCAAACTAGCTTAAATCACTATTCTCAAAATAATGAAATTCATAAAGACATACCTGGCCGTAAAGAAATAATCGGCTATGGACTGGGTGATTTTGGGTATGTTTTGATTTGGACTCTAGTTGCTTCCTTCCTAACCTATTTTTATACGGATGTTGCTGGTATAGCCGCAGGAGCCGTTGGTACCCTCATGCTTTTTGTTCGTCTATGGGATGGGGTAAGCGATATCGGTATGGGTATATTAGTCGATCGTACGAATTCAAAGCACGGCAAAGCTCGTCCTTATCTCATTTGGATGCCCATTCCATTAGCCATTACGACAGTCTTCTTATTCACGGTACCGGATGTTGGTATGACCGGTAAAATCACTTACGCAGCGATAACCTATAGTTTATTTATTTTGCTGTATACGGCTGTATCGATTCCATTTAAAACCTTGCTCGGAATGATGACTCAAGAACAGCATACTAGATCAATGATTGGGATCGTTGGGGCCTTTTTTATACAAAGTTCAGCCCTTCTCGTGAATATGATTACGGAACCGATGGCAAGCGGTATAGGTGGACAGCTAGGTTGGGTTATGACCGGTACTTTGTTTGGTGTGCTAGCGGTTGTAACGCTATACATCACTTTTCGGACTACAAAAGAAAGAGTTGGATTCGTTCCTACAGCTAAACAGGAGGAAAAAGTAAAGTTAAGTTCAGGCGTGAAAGCCTTATTCAAAAATAAATATTGGATGATTATCACACTTTTTTGCATTAGTTATTATACTCTATTAGGTTTTGTCGGGGCAGAACTATATTTTGCAAAATATATACTTGGAAATGCCAGCTATTTTTCAATCATCAGTCTGGTGAAGGCGGTTCCAGGAATCCTTGCTATATTTTTCATGGCACCGATCGTTAAAAAAATCGGCAAGCGTAATATGGTGCTTATCGGTATATTATCCATCATACTTTCTACGTTCATTAAGTATTTGGACCCGACAAGCCTTAATTATTTTCTCATTGGTAGTGCATTTAACGGTTTTGGAAAAGGGATATTCGGAGCCATGCTGTATGCTTTGATTAATGATACCGTTGAATATGGTGAATGGAAATCAAAGGTAAGAACAGGTGGCTTAGTGAACAGTGCTGCGAGTTTCGGTATGAAAGTTGGAACGGGGTTAGGAACAGCAATCGTAGGTTGGTTACTAGCCTTTGGAGGATATGTCGGTAATCTATCACAACAGTCTGATACAGCTTTACAAATGATTTTATATTTGAATATACATATCCCTTTTTTGATAGCTATCATCATGTTTTTGTTAATGTGGTTGTATAAACTTGATAAAATATACCCTCAAATTGTTGAGGAACTTCAACGGCGAAAAAATGAATAGATCCACTTCAGACCTCGTCAGCTTACACTATTTTGTGTTAATTTGTAGGAAGTGGGCTCTTCATATAGTCTTATAGACCGAACTATCGGAATACTTACAATATTAAATTTAGACGTTGGGGGAGAAAAAAATGAGTACAAAAGCTGTGTGGTTTCCAACCGAAGAAACAATGAAAGAATCAGGGCTTTATAGCTGGATCAAAGAGCTAGGGTTTGAAAGCTATGATGAATTGTATGAAGCTTCGATTCAGGATATCCCGTGGTTTTGGAAAGAAGCGGAGAAGCGGGCCAATATTGAATGGTTTCAGCCTTATCATCAAGTGTTGGATCTTAGTAAAGGGAACGCATGGCCCTCTTGGTTTGTCGGCGGGAAATTGAATCTAGCCTACAATTGCTTGGAGCGGTGGCTGCAACAACCGGAAATCGCTCAACGTCCCGCCATTATTTGGGAGCGAGAGGATTACGAGGTTGAGAAATATACGTATGCTGAATTAAATAACTGGGTAAATCAAGTTGCCAATGGACTGAAACAACAAGGTATTTCTAAAGGGGATCGAGTGGCCATCCATATGCCTATGATCCCCGAAGTGGTTGTTGCCGTTCTCGCTATTATTAAACTAGGAGCCATTTTTGTACCAAATTTTTCAGGTTTTGGGGCAGATCCCATTGCTAAAAGAATCGATAGTGCCCAAGCAAAAATGTTGATAACCGTAGACGGATTTTTACGCTCAGGTAGAATTATTCCGGTGAAAGAAGAAGTTGATCAAGCCCTTTCAATGGTTTCCTGTGTGGAAAAAGTAGTCGTCGTGAAGAGAATGGATCGAGAGATTCCTTGGACGGAAGGTAGAGATCTCGTGTGGATGGAAGTAGAAAGCGGAATCGAGGAATTTGAAGCCGAGCCAATGGATAGCATGGAACCTTTCATGGTGGTGTATACATCGGGGACGACGGGTCGCCCGAAAGGAACGGTTCATAATCACGGCCCCTATACAGTGAAAGGGGCTTTTGGTACGGGTGATCGGCAGCTTGGCGGCGTCAAATTATGGATCACGGATATGGGCTGGATCATGGGGCCTTCCCATGTCTTTGGTAGTCTGTTGAGCGCATCAACGATGTTATTATACGAAGGTTCACCGACTCGCCCTAACGTTGATCGTTTATGGGAATTGGTAGAACGCCATCAGATTACATCCCTTGGTATTGCTCCAACATTGATTCGCTCCCTAATGCAATATGGTGAGGAACCTGTGAAAAAGCATGATATTTCAAGTTTAAAATCTGTCGTGTCCACAGGTGAGCCTTGGAATCCGGACCCGTGGAACTGGTTGTATGAAAAAGTTCTAAACAAAAAAATGCCTATTATCAATTTTTCTGGTGGAACGGAAATCGGTGGTATTATCTTAACAAACACTCCCCTTAAGCCAATCGCACCAGCTAATTTTAATGCTCGAGCGCTCGGGATGGATGCACAAGTCTACAACTCAGCCGGTGAGCCCGTAGTGAACGAAATAGGGGAGCTAGTTCTAAGACAGACTTGGCTTGGAATCACCGATGGCTTTTGGCAAGATCCGGAACGGTATGAAGAAACCTACTGGAATGTCTGGAAGGATACATGGGTTCATGGCGATGCTGTCATTCAAGATGAAGAAGGTTTCTGGACGATTATCGGTCGTTCTGACGACACATTAAATGTAGCCGGAAAGCGTTTGGGGCCGGCAGAAGTGGAGTCTATCATTATTGATCATCCCGCTATTCTTGAATCAGCAGTGATTGGCGTACCTGACACCCTGAAAGGAGAAGTGCCCGTCTGTTTTGTTGTACTCAATCAGGGATATCGAGCGACAGATGCCCTATTGGAGGAACTCATGGAGATGGTATCTAAACGGTTGGGGAAAGCTTTGCGTCCAAAGCACATTTACGCTGTGCCTGATCTCCCTAAAACCAAAAATGAAAAAATTATGCGCCGTGCGATCCGAAGCGCCTACTTAAATACAGATCCTGGCAATCTGAGTTCAATGGACAATCCGCAATCTTTAGATGAGATAAAAAAGGTAATACAATAGTTATTAAATAAAACAGGATATAATGACTTTCGATTTAGTGGGAATTTATTTAGCTGAACAATATTCCGGTGGTGATGATGGCTAACTGGGAGATGAATTCACTGCAGCCATTGGATATACTGGTTTAATACTTGTTGACGATGAAGTTAACGTATTTTGATTTTTTGCGTTTTACCCAAATTCGAAAAAGATAGATTTCAGTGAAAACATAAAATATAATTAAGGTAAGAAATATTCATCTGGGAGGGAATAACATTGCAGACAATCTTGAAAAAAAGCTGGCCAAATGGAGTACCAAAGACACTAACTTATCGACTTGGTGAAAAACCGCTCCATGAATATTTAATCCAAAATGCGAAAGAACATCCAAATAAAACAGCCTATGTTTATTACGGAAATCATATAACATGGCGACAGTTGCATAACGACACGATCAGACTTGCTCAATTTTTTAAAAATCAAGGTGTGAAAAAAGGCGATTGCATCGCTTTATTTATGCAAAATTGCCCGCAATATTTGATTGGACATTATGCTATACAAATGTTGGGTGCGACAGTCGTACCGTTAAATCCAATGTATAAGGAATCGGAGCTGGAATATTTTATTAATGAAGCTGAAATCAAGGCTGTTGTTGCTGGCGAGGAGTTGCACAGCTTATTAATTGGAGCGAAAAAGAACACCTCATCATTGGAATTTATTATTACAACGAATTATGCTGACTATTTGACTCAGGATGTCGCGTTGCCAATTCCAGAAGAATTAAAAATGAAGAAACAGTATTTTGAAAACGCTTTCGACTTGTTGAAAGTAATTCAAATGACTGAACCAATCAATGAAACAGAAAAAATTAATATTTGGGATGATGTTGGCTTAATGGTATTCACTTCAGGCACAACAGGGAGGCCAAAAGCCGCTATGCTTACGTATGGGAACGCGCTGTTTAAAACGGCTGCAACCACTCAAGCCTATCAGTTGAATGATGAAGATACAACATTGGCTGTGGCTCCTCTTTGCCACATAGCGGGAATGGTAATGGGCGTTAATATTCCTGTTTACAGTGCATGCGAATGTGTGCTGCTAACAAGGTTTGAGCCTGAAGCGGCAATTTCTGCTATTGAAAAATACCGAATCAACAAAATGTATACCGTTGCACCGATGAATGTAGCGATATTGAATGATCCTGGTATTGAAAAGCGTGATTTAACATCGCTTGAATTAAATTTCTCAACAAGTTTTGGCATTCCAGTTGATGAGAAACTGGCCGAGAGCTGGAAAAAGTTGACTAACGGCTGTCTTCTTTACGAAACAGCATACGGACTGAGCGAAACCCATACGTGCGATACATTTATGCCGATCGATAAAATCCGATTTGGAACGTGCGGCATCGCCACCTATGATACGGACATACGGATTATAGACGTAGAAACTGGACAAGATCTGCCTCCTGGGGAACAAGGAGAAATTGCCGTCAAAAATCCCGGTGTTTTTAAAGGATATTTAAATCGGCCGGACGCGACAGCAGAAACTTTAAAGGATGGCTGGGTTTTTACTGGCGACATCGGGAAAATTGATGAAGATGGATATGTCTATTTTATTGGACGCGTGAAAGAAATGATAAAATGCTCAGGCTATAGCGTTTTTCCGGAAGATGTGGAAGCACTTATGAATGATCATGAAGCCATATTGCAAGTGGCGGCCGCGGGCATCCCTGATCCTGTGCGAGGCGAAAGCGTGAAAGCATTCGTTGTCTTAAAACCAGAATATAAAGGAAAAATTACTGAAAGAGATATTATTGAATGGTCGAAAGAAAAAATGGCTGCCTACAAATATCCGAGGGAAGTTGAATTTTTGGACAGCCTGCCTGCAACTAGCTCAGGTAAAGTACTCCGGAGATTATTGAAGGAAAAGTAGAAGACAATACGAAAATGCAAGGATTGAGAGGGGTCTTTTTCTATTATTAACTTTAAAAAATAGGACATAACCAAAAGGGGGATGAAAGCCACTCTGTACGTTTCTTTTATTTTTCCTATATAATATAATTTACATTTGATTTGGTGCCCGTTTTAATGCCGAGAGGGCACCTTTTTTATTTTGAAATGAAAAGCTTAAAGAGGTTTTTGTTGAACTTGCTGAAAATGTAAAATCATCTTAATCTGCCACCTGCTGTTCCGATTCTATTCTTAGTAACTTAGGAGTGTGACCGATGGATACAAGAATTAAAGAATTAATTGATTTTACGAAAACAAAATTTGGCTTAGGCAATTACTATTTACACACATACGAGCTCTGTCGGGATGTAAATATTTTTAATGAGACAATTTACACTCTAAGTATGGAATGGTTTCCAAATCACATCACTGAACAAGAGGATGAAGATTTGAATCCAGATGGCACCGCAGCCATTGATATTACTATCAATACTCGTCAATTTAAAAGCGTTATTTTTGTTGGGGATAAGTCTTATACAAATAAGAATACATTCAAAAACTATAATAAAAATGACATCATTCATTGGATTGAAAATGAAACAGGGTTAAAGTATGGAAATCAATTTCAATTGGTAAAAGAGGAAGTAGGAGAATATTGTTTCAGGGAATGTATTGATGGCGTTGCGGTTTCACCTTCTGGGTCAATAGAAATCGAATTTGATGCGGAAGGTAAGCTCACCCATTTTTCTGTTATTGGCCAATTTCCATCCAAAGATAAAGTAGCAAGAAGTCATTTTTCACTTCAACTTGAAGATGTAGAAAAACTGGCAAAAGATCAATTCAAACTCTTTGAATTTCCATCAGATGAACGGAAGCAGTTTATTCCTTTATATGGTATCGAAGAAATTTACGTCACTAATGATAAAACATCCACTATTCCATATGAGACCATTGTAGCTGAAAGAGCACGTCTTGAAATAGGCAAGATTCTTCATTGGAATACACCGATTCAGAAACCTTTTGAACGAAAAGAAATCAGCTTAGATGAAGAAGTGACTCTTGAGCAGGCATTTTCAAGCGAGCCGCATCCAGACTCGCTTCCAATCAGTAAAATGGAGCAGGAGCAATGCGTTGATGCGGTTGAAAAATTTTTACGCCAAGTGTTTCCAAAGGACTGTGGAAAATGGATTCTTAAAACATTGCGTCGTGATAAAGGATTCATTCTCGCAACATTAAAGCGAATCAAATCAGACATGCGCGTGTTTCAACGAAAACTGCTTGTATTTCTAGATAGAACAACATTACAACCAATAAATTATATGGATAACCGTGAGTTTTTGGAAATATTTCAAGACTATGAGGAACCAGAGGAAATTTCATTAAATAAAGACGATGCATATGAAAAAATTAAATCATTGATCGAGTTAAAACCGGTTTATGTTTATGACTTTAATCAGGACAAATACAGATTATGCGGGGAAATTGACTGCCAATATGGCGTTAATGCGTCGAATGGTGAAGTGATTTCGTTGAAAGATATTTAAAATTTTTCCCATACTATTTCTAAGCAAAGGTTGTTGTTGCAGCCCATCAAAAAAGCACCTCGGCAGGGTGCTCATTCACTCTTTTTTTCTGGTTTTTTCTTTGTTTTAGGGTTTTGGCTTGTTCTGTTTCCTGTTGTATATTCATAGCCAAAATCTAGGCCGCCTGTTTTATTATCATATTCACCAGTTCTGACCTTATATTGGTTTTTTCCTTTATAAGCCATAGGAAAGCCTCATTTCTTTTTTAGGTTAATCCTTTTCTTCTTTAGCTGAAGCTTTTGCACCTTCTGCTCTTTTAAAACCTTTATCTAACCTGCCGGCATTTTCGATGTCGCCAGAAGCCTGGTAACCTGCAACTTCGACATTGGATGTTGTACCAAATAAGCCCATGCCGCCCAGCTCAACGTTTATTTTTTCATTGATCTCTTCTTTTTCCTTTTTCACGTCTTTCCACCTCCTAACGATAATATATCCAGTAAGAAAAAAATTATAAATTTCTTCTGCTGTTGAATAGACGAAAAAAGGAAGTCCAGACAGTTGAATTCTGGGACTTCCTATTTTTTTGATGCCATTATTCTTTCACGCCAATAACCCGAATTCTTTTATAATCCGCCATCCACTGCCCATCTTTGTATAAACGGCTTTTTACTTCACCTTCAACGTTTAAAACAATGTTATCTTTGCTTTTATGATCAATCCCTTCAAACATCCCACTGCAAAACATTTCGATCCAGTTCCTTAATCCTTCATCCCCATCCAAAAGCGTTGGTCGATCAAAATGTTGTGCAAACGTAACTCTAAATCCTGTTTCTTCCATTAAAGATGTGTACTCTCCGATGCTCGGAAAATACCAGGGAAATTGTTCTTCATTCCATTTGAAACCTGACTTTTTGATTTGTTTTATCACCTCATCTGCTATGATTTGCACATTTCCTTTGCCGCCGAACTCCGCTATAAATCGTCCGCCTTGCTTCAAACTCTTGAAAATACAGCGCAGTGCCTGCTTTGATTGCTTTACCCAATGAAGGGTAGCGTTGGAAAAAACTGCATCAAATTCGTAGTCGTAACTCATATCGGCCACATCTTGAACAATAAATGTGAGATTTGGATATTTTTCTTTAGCTTGCGACACCATATTTTCCGATTGATCGATACCGATGACATCTGATCCACAATCGGATAATCGTTTTGCCAGATCTCCCGTACCACAGCCGATATCAAGGATTTTTTCGCCTTTCCTGGGATTTAATAGCTTAACGAGATCGTTTCCGAAATTTGAAACAAAAGCATGTTTTTCATCGTATAAATCGGCGTTCCAATTGTCGTTTGAATGTGAATCCAATTTTTTCACTCCTGTAAGTTTATAATGTGAATTATACTTTAAAATAGAAATTCGAGAAAATACGGTCGGTGAGTTAGTTCATAAAAGATGAAAATGGACATGTATATTTGTATCGATCCGAAAAAACTTCATTGCCTGTGGTGTTTTTATAAAAAATCAAGTGTGTGTCCATCCTATCATGTAAAGATTATAACTTGGTGGTGACCTATGCAACTTCATATGTTATGTGGAATTCCGGGAAGCGGCAAATCAACCTTAACCCAATATTTATCCGGATATGTCATATCCACAGATGCCATTCGTCAATTCTTATTGGGAGATGAATCTGTCGTTACGCAGGATCGTTTTGTAATTAACGTAGCGGAACGGATGATGGATTATCACCTCGGACAGGGAAACAGTGTTATTTTTGACGCCACAAATTTAACAGTCAAAACACGAAAAAAATGGATAAGATTAGCGAAAAATCATCAGGCCATTGTGATTCTGCACTGGGTCGATTGTCCACTACAAACGGCCATTGAAAGAAATGCCAAAAGGGATAGACATGTTCCCATTCCCGTAATTCAATCCTTTCACCGATCTTTTCAACCCCCTAAGACGGAAGAAGGGATTGATGTCATCAAGCAATACGATTCCACACTACAGTTGCAGACGATGATCTCATCGTCAGGTGATGGGTTAAGCGGATCGTTTGTGAACAATAACCAGATGGATAGAAGTATCAAATAACTCACGAAATGAAAGTGATGTTTTATGTAATAAATGCGAGTTTAGATGCATTATATTGCATTTCTTAAAAAGTGAAAAAAGCCTTGAAACCCTGATTTAACAAGGTTCCTAAGGCTTTTAATACTACACTTCGCAAAGTATAAAACTTAACGTGAGTAGAACTCAACGATAAACGCTTCTGTAATTTCAGCAGGAAGCTCAGAACGCTCTGGGTAACGGCTGAATGTACCTTCTAATTTTTCACTGTCAAACGTTAAATAATCAGGTGTATAATTCGTTGCTTCCACCGCTTCTTTAATAATATCAAGATTGCGGGATTTTTCGCGAACACCAATCGTTTGACCAGGTTTTAGACGATATGAAGGAATATCGACGCGCTGTCCGTCAACTAAAATATGGCCATGATTGACAAGCTGGCGTGCTTGACGGCGGGTACGCGCAAGTCCTAAACGATACACAATATTATCAAGGCGTGATTCAAGAAGAATCATGAAGTTCTCACCGTGAACGCCTTTCATTTTGCCTGCATCGTCAAAAATGCGGCGGAATTGGCGTTCATTCAATCCGTACATATGACGAAGCTTTTGCTTCTCTTGCAATTGAAGTCCATACTCAGAAAGTTTTTTTCTTTGGTTTGGACCGTGCTGGCCAGGAGGGTAAGGGCGTTTTTGAAGCTCCTTTCCTGTACCGCTTAAAGAAATACCGAGTCTGCGGGAAAGTTTCCAAGTAGGTCCTGTATAACGAGCCATAGATAGCTCCTCCTATTCACATGTTTTCTTGCATAAAACAGAAACAGTGTCCGTAATCTCGACATTTGCCCATTTTATTTTCACACACCTTCACTTCGACAGCTGGAAGCTACGCGATGCACCTCACTCATTCGCAGCCGCAAGAATAGAATGTTCAAAAAGTCCGGTACGATAGGCCGCGAATCTCTTCGTCAGCTTGCTTTTCCGCTGCTCACGTATTAACGGCATACGCTCCGCTGCTCAAAGCTGCGCTTCCTCGATCTTCTTGCCTCTCGTTGTCCTCCTTATTGAACACCTATAAGAATGAGAAATAAAATGAAGACAGATGACGTTTACGCTGGCTGTCTTATTTTACACAAACTCTAGTATAGAGAGTTTTCGCGCTATAGTCAAGAACCGCAAAATTTGTAGAAAAAATTGTGTAAATTGTCGGACGATTTTTGTGGGAATTTTTGCCGAAAAGGTGGAAAATAGAAGAAAAGGACAAGCTTTAAAAGTGAGGTGGGTGAAAGATGGAGGAACAAAAGACTAGGCAGAAAATATGTAGCGCAGCCGTTTCACTTTTCACTACGAAAGGGTTTAGTGGCACTTCGGTGAGAGAAATTGCAAAGAAAGCAAAAGTAAATCCTGCTCTTATCTCCTACTATTTTGATGGAAAACAAGGACTGCTTGAGAGTTTGATGGGCTCGTTTTTTGAAGGATACTTGGAAAAGCTTGAGACCGCCTATAAATTGAGTGACTCCTTGCCGCTTCGCCACTGTCTCCATAAAGCGATTTGGGATTTGCTCGTTTATCAACAGGAAAACAATCATTTGGCAAGATTTGTCTATAGAGAGACAACGCTTGATACAACATTGACCCGGGAAATCATGACAATTTATTTACGTAAAGAAAAGTTTTATTGGCAAAAGCTGTTCGACAAAGGTTTCAAAATGGGAGAATTCAAAAAGCAAGCTGTCGATTTAACAATTGTTCAATTGAAGGGCATGATTATGATGCCTTTTATGAATCCACAATATTTGCAGGAAATTTTCAATATGTCGCCATCTGAACATTATTTTGCGAAACGGTACGGAATGAGGGTGCTCGATTGGATTGATGAGCGCTTCTGCAGAAAAGAAGTACTTCAAGCACAACAGACTGCAGAAGTCATCCATTTTCGAGCTACCCCTTGAGCAGCGATGGGGAAGTTGTCGCGTTTGCTAAATATAATTGTTGAAAACCTTGAGCCATCCCTTTGACGCTATGGGCATCAGAACCATAGATCAAAGGGATGTTTCGTTTTACCGCTTCATTGATCACCCATGCCGGAGGGTAAGGTTCTTTGCAAAGCGGTTTTGAAAAGCCGGCTCCATTGTAATCAAGTTCATAATGCTTTCGTTTCATTAAATCGAGCAAGTGTACAACGGTTTCTTCGTAAGTCTTTTCAACAGGAAATTTTTTTTGAAACTTACGGATAAGCGTTAAGTGGCCAATTCTTTTCGGCTTGTTTACACCAAGATCAGACAAAATAGCTTTTTCTACTGTTTTATAATACGCTTCATACACTTTCGAAATGCTTCCCGCTTCCTCTGCCAATTCTTCGAACATTTCTGGACTGAAATCTAAGCAAAAATATTTTTCGTTATTTTTTAAAAAATGAACCGAAAGAATGGCATCATCCAAATAATCGCCCCACTCATCAAGGAGTTCCCGCGTTTCTCTTTCAAATTCCTCAATGTAGTCCACTTCCAGCCCAATATTAATTGTTATCTGATGTTTATATTTTGATTGTAACTGTTTCAGTGTTTCAAAATAAGGCAACAATTCTTCGCTCTTCATGCCGCTGTCTTGTTCAGGTGTCGGGTCTGTAAAACCATAAGGAAGGGGCGCATGTTCGGTAAACGTCATGCCTTTCAGCCCAAGTGAAATCGCTTTTTCGATATATTCTTCAAAAGGATCTGCCGTACCGTGTGGGCAAAACGGGGTATGGACATGCCCATCGTAAACCAACAAGAAAATCACCCTATCTATATGATGTGCTGCTTTATTAAAAGAAAAACGGAAATTTGACAAAATATGTAGAAAACACATACTCAAATGATTGGTTACATGGTATCATAAAAGCAAGATTATGTGAAAAAAAGTTACGTTTAATAAAGTATAGAATGTAAAGCTGTACGTGGAAAGAAAGGGTGCTTCCAGTGGGTTATATTATCGGGGCTGTGTTACTGCTTGCCTGTTTTATTATTATCGGGGCAATCATTCGCAAAAAGATTTACAACGAGGTTGATCGCCTTGGCATACGGAAAATCGAAATTTTAAACCGGCCTGTTCAAGATGAGATTGCAAAAGTAAAAGGTCTAAATATGGTAGGCGAAACTGAGAAGAAATTCGAATATTGGCGGAAAGAATGGGATCACATCGTCACTGTAAAGCTTCCTGATTTGGAGGAAAAACTTTTTGAGGCGGAAGAAGCATCAGATAAATATCGCTATCGAAAAGCAAAGGAAATTCTTAAAGGCATCGATGATGAGCTAAATCAGATCGATGAACGAATTGAAGAATTGCTCGAAGAAGTGAATGATTGGGTAAATAGTGAAGAAAAAAATAAAAGTGAGATCGTGTCGCTATATGAAGAATATAAGCATGGGAAGCAATTTCTCCTCACTCATTACTCAAGTTTCGGTAAAGCCGCTCCTTTATTAGAACAATCATTTCAAAAAATTGACGAAGGCTTTAAGCAATATGAAGAAGCAAATGATGAAGGAAACTACCCTAAAGCACGCACGATCCTACTCTCGACAAAGCAGCATATGGATGAGACGAAAGAAAGGATGGAAATTTTACCAGAACTTCGCATTCAACTCATAGCCGAGTTTCCCAAAAAAATCGATGAACTTGAAAAAGGCATCGAAGATATGGAAAAGCAAGGCTACATGCTAGAACGGCAATCGATTAAAAACGAGCTCGAAGGAATCCGCAAACAAATTAAAGAGGAATTGCAAAAAGTTGAAGAAAATCATGTGAAGGACGTCCCTGAAAAAATTAAAGGGATTAGCGATAGCATTGAAGGCATCTATGAGTTGCTTGAAAACGAGGTTGAAGCAAAGCACTCTGTTGTGAAAGAAAAAGAAAAACTAAAGAACGAATTTGAAGTGATTATGAAAGATGTCGAATTTTTAAAAGAAGAAGTCCAAGTCGTTGCAGAGAGCTATCGTATTGATGAGAAAGATTTAAAATCTCAAGGAGCCCTTGAAAAGCGGGTCGAACAATTATACGCAAGATTTCTGCTTATCGAAGAAGCAATTGAAAAAAAGGAACAGACATATTCTTCTATTCATGAAATGGTTGAAGAGATAAAAGCAAAACTACTCGAATTGAAGCAAGCGAGTGCCAATTATGCCGAAATGCTTAGCAATTTAAGAAAAGATGAGCTTGAGGCGAAAGCGGCGATTGAATCATTGGCAAAACAATTAATCAACGCAAGAAAGCTCATTCAACGATATAATTTGCCCGGCATTCCTGAAAGTTATTTACAAATGGTTGAAGAATCGGAAGCCAAAATCGGCGAAGTAGAAGAAAAATTAAATGAAAAACCACTTGACATTCCGGCAATCAATTACGCGTTAAAAAAAGCGCTTGAAAGTGTTGGGCACTGTTTGAAAAGCACGGAAGAGCTGGTGGAAACCGCGCTTTTAAGCGAGAAACTCATACAGTATGGAAATCGTTATCGGAGCCAATATGATGCAGTTGCTAAAGCATTAAACGAAGCCGAAGCGGCATTTCGCCATTTTAACTATGAAGCGGCATTGGAAATCGCTGCAAGGGAAATCGAAAAAATCGATCCGGATGCATTGGAAAAATTAAATATCGAGAATATAGAACTTGAAACGGAAGTTTCTGTAAACTAACAGGATAACACTCGGAGATCCGGGTGTTTTTCTTTTCTTTACAATGGATTGGGGAATGTGCTTCAATATAATAATGATTAGTGAGAGTGTTTGATAAGTCCTGGCTCTGCCAGTCAGTTCGACGTTATCATTGGAAGTGATACTGTTAGCCAAACTTCTTACTTTAAACACTTATTTGGAATGTAAAAGAGGGTTTTTCGCATGATTTATTTAGATAACAGTGCAACGACAAAGCCGTATAAAGAAGTGTTAAATACCTTTTTGGCGGTATCTGAAAATTATTTTGGCAATCCATCCTCACTCCACAGCAAAGGGATGGAAGCAGAAGAATTAATTGAAAAAGCAAGAGAACAGATTGGGAAGCTTCTTGATGCCAGCCCCGGGGAAATTGTATTTACTTCTGGCGGAACCGAAGGCAACAATCTTGCGATAAAAGGTGCCACAACGGCGTACAAAAATCGAGGAAAGCATGTCATTACAACAACAATCGAACATCCTGCAAGCATGGAAGCGTTCAAATATTTAGAGGAGACAGGCTTCGATGTGACATACTTGCCTGTCAATAGCCAAGGCCTCGTTTCTTTGGAAGATCTAAAAAATGCGATTCGTGAAGATACGATTTTCGTATCAATCATTCATGTGAACAATGAAATTGGAACAGTCCAAAATATCGAAGAAATTGGCGAACTTATTAAACGTTATCCAAAAGTTCTTTTTCATGTAGACCATGTTCAAGGCGCTTCGAAGGTGCCGTTGTCCATTCGGAAAGCGAACATCGATCTTTGTACCATCTCTGGGCATAAGCTTCATGGTGTAAAAGGAACGGGTGTATTAACCGTAAGAGAAGGGGTGCGTCTTTCTCCGCTTTTTCACGGGGGAGGCCAAGAAAAAGGCTACCGTTCCGGAACGGAAAATGTAGCTGGCATCGTATCTCTTGCGAAAGCAATGCGGCTTTGTTACGAAAAAGCTTCAGAAGGCATCCTCGAGCTCGAGGCTTTAAAAGGATACACAATGGAAGAGCTGGAAAAAATAAAAGGGATTATCTTGAATACCCCAAAAGAACATTCAGCACCGCATATCATTAATTTCTCTGTCCCCGGATGTAAGCCGGAAGTGCTTATTCACGCGCTTTCTGAAAAAGGAATTTATGTTTCAACGAAATCAGCCTGTTCATCAAAACAAAGTGAAGCAAGCCATGTTATTCTGGCGATTGGGGCAGGGGAAGAAAGTGCGAAAACAGCGATTCGAATCAGTTTCTCCTTTGAAACAGATAAAGAACAGGCGGAGCAGTTCTTAATCGTGCTGCGCAACATCATTCATGAGCAAAGAAAATGGATAGGATGAATTATATGGAATACGATCACATTTTAATTAGATACGGGGAAATTGCGCTAAAGGGGAAAAATCGGCGCAGTTTTGAAGAACAGCTGCGAAGGAATATTAAACCGCTATTAAAGGATTATCCAAACGCCCGGCTCAAAAGAGCATTTGATCGGCTGTATATTTTGTTAAACGGAGAAAATTATGAGCCGATTGTCGATAGACTAAAAAAAGTGTTCGGCATTCAGTCATTAAGCGTCGCGATAAAAGCGGAAAATGGCATTGAAGCCATTAAAGAAGCTTCGCTTGCTGCGCTGCAAAAAGCAAGCCATGGAAAAAAGACATTTAAAGTATCGGCAAGAAGGCGGAATAAAAATTTTCCAATTGATTCACAAGCATTAAATCAATTGATCGGAGCCCACTTGCTTAGAAATACGGATAGTCTTACAGTTGATGTGCATCATCCTGACATTGATTTGCGTGTTGAAGTGAAAGGTGACGGCACATATATTAGCTGCATCCAAATAAAGGGGGCAGGAGGCCTTCCGGTCGGAAGCGCAGGCAAGGTGATGCTGATGCTTTCTGGAGGGATCGACAGTCCGGTAGCTGGCTATCTTGCGATGAAGCGGGGCGTCAGGCTTGAAGCCGTCCATTTCCATAGCCCGCCATTCACAAGTGAAAGAGCGAAGAAAAAAGTAGAAGATTTAACCCAAAAACTTTGCCAATATGGGGGAAAAATTCAGCTTCATATTGTCCCTTTTACAGTCACGCAGCAAGAGATCAAAAAAAATGTGCCCGATAACTATTCGATGACAATAATGCGGCGCATGATGCTTCGAGTGACAGAAGAATTAGCTCGAAAAAGAGGAGCGCTTGCTATTGCGACCGGCGAAAGCCTTGGACAAGTCGCAAGCCAAACGATTGAAAGCATGCACACTATTAACGCTGTAACGAACATGCCGATTTTGCGTCCGCTTATTTCAATGGATAAAGTGGAGATTATGGACATTGCGCATAAAATTGATACGTACGAAATTTCCATTCGTCCATATGAAGATTGCTGCACGATTTTTTTGCCAACTGCGCCTAAAACAAAACCAAAGCTTGACCGGGCCATGGCATTCGAACAATCGCTTGATATCGAGAAGCTTGTGGAAGATGCGGTCAACGGGACAGAAACATTTACTTTTTCAAGAGAAGTGAAGAGCGATCAAAAATTTGAAGAGCTTTTTTAACTTAAATTAAGTGGTTGGCAAACTTGGAGGGCATTCCCACATCTTTTTTTGTATGTTTAAACAGGTTTTACAAAAAATATAGTCAAGGAGGTGATATCCTTGGCTAATAACAATTCAAACCAATTGCTTGTCCCTGGTGTTGAACAGGCACTAGAGCAAATGAAATATGAAATTGCAAGAGAATTTGGCGTGAATTTGGGGGCTGACTCTACTTCCCGTTCAAATGGTTCGGTTGGAGGAGAAATCACAAAACGATTAGTTCAGCAAGCACAACAACAAATGACACCACGCCAATAATTGAATATTAATGGCTTATAAGAAAGAGCGGCATCGTGCCGCTCTTTTTGCATATTATACTCATTTCAACTAAAAAATTCTAAAAATTTAGTTGACTCTCTTATTGTTCATCCCTATAATCAAGATAGCGCTTACATTGCTGAAATAAAAAGAAAAAGGGGGTCTTCGGTAAGTGGGAGCTTTGCTAGAAATAGAAAATGTATCTTTGCAATTTGGAGGAGTTAAAGCATTAAGTGATGTAAGCTATCAAATTGAGAAAGGAGAAATTTTCTCTCTCATTGGCCCGAATGGCGCAGGCAAAACGAGTATGCTTAATTGTATTAGTGGTTTATACCGGCCGACAAACGGATCGATTCGATTTAAAGGACAAGAAATACTCAATATGAAACCTTTTAAACGTACGACTCTTGGAATTGCCCGGGCCTTTCAAAATATTGCGCTATTTGAGCATATGTCTGTACTCGATAACTTAAAGTTAGGACGCCACACATTGATGAATTCAGGTGCAATAAGCGGAGGACTTTATTTTGGAAAAGCGTCCAAGGAGGAAATTGAACATCGTAGAGCCGTTGAAGAAGTGATTGATTTTTTAGAACTTCAAGAGATTCGGCATACACCTGTCGGAACTCTTCCCTATGGCTTACAAAAGCGAGTAGAAGTTGGAAGGGCGTTAGCGCTAGAGCCCGAATTAATCTTGTTAGATGAGCCGATGGCCGGGATGAACAATGCAGAAAAGGAAGTCATGGCCCAATTTATTATCGATATGCATGAGATAAAAAGGATGACAGTCGTATTAATTGAGCATGATTTAGGGGTAGTTATGAACTTGTCTAATCATATTGCTGTGTTGGATTTCGGCAAGTTAATTGGCTTTGGAACACCAAAAGAAGTCCAAAATAATCCAGAAGTGATTAAGGCCTATATTGGTGAAAAAGAAGTTGGCTAGATTGGGGGGATAAATCGGTGGCATTGGAACAAACATTGCCGCAGCTTCTCGCGAAGCGAGCGATAGAGGAAGAACATACCGTAGCATTAAGGGAAAAGAATTTAGGAGTTTGGAATGAAATAACTTGGGGTGAATATTACGAAATAGTGAAACAATTTGCGATAGCTCTTTCTGTTAAATGTAATTTTAAACGGGGTGAGAAACTAGCCATCATAGGCGATAACCGTCCACAATGGCTATTTTCACAATTGGCAGCCCAATTTTTAGGTGGAATTTCTGTCGGTGTCTATCAAGAATCATCACCCAAACAGCTTATTTATTATTTAAATGATTCTCAGGCAAGTGTTGTCGTCGTTGAAGGTCAAGAACAAGTCGATAAATTGCTTGAAATAGAGGAAAAGATTCCGCTAGTTAAGCAGATTATATTCTACAATAATCAAGGAATGAGGCATTACGATCACCCGAAACTATACAATTTCCATGACTTAATAGAGATTGGTAGCTCTTTACTAAATGAGAAGGACGATTTTTTATTCAGCAAAACTGAGCGGTTGCTCAGCGATGATGTCGCGGTTATTTCATATAGTTCTGCAACAACTGGTAAGCCGAAAGCAGTTATGCTCTCTCACAGTAATTTAATTGCTGCAGCCGAAAATCTCGGTGATGTTGACAAAATGGAAAAAAAGGATGATTACTTGTCTTTTTTACCGCTCGCTTGGATCTATGAACAAGTAATGAGTATTGCAATGCCGCTAACCAGAGGGATGGTCATTAATTTCCCTGAGAAATCGAGCACGATTTTAGCTGATTTGCGAGAAATAGGCCCACATACACTTATAGCACCTCCGAGAGTTTACAAAAGTATCCATTCTAATTTTATGCTCCGAATTCAAGAAACAAGCTGGTTTAAGAAAAAGGTTTACCAAACATTTAAGAAGTTTGGGGATAAAGTTGCTGAGATGAAGCTGAACAAAAAACCAATTTCAGGCGGAGTAAAGTTTATTTATCTGTTAGGGAATTTTCTCGTTTTTAGTGCGATTCGTGATCATTTAGGATTGGCAAGAATAAAGCGGGCATATGTTGCTGGATCACCACTTAGTTCGGAACTTTTTCATTTTTTTCATAGCATTGGCGTGAATGTCAAGCAGTCCTATGGAGGCACTGAATTAGCGGGAATTGCGTTTGTGCATCGAGATGATGATATACGAGTCGAGAATGCAGGGCTCCCACTTCCTAATACGGAAGTGAAGGTGGGCGAAGATGGCGAAATTTTTGTGAAAAGCCCATCGGTTTTCTTGCGATATTTACATGAAGACACAAAGCACGATGACGGAGGCTGGATTTCACTCGGAGATTATGGCCGCATTGATGATAATGGCCACTTACATATCCTTGATCATAAAGAGGCAATTATGAAGGGAACAAACGGCGAGACCATTTCTCCAACTATTGTTGAAAACAAGTTGAAGGTGAGTCCATATATTCAGGAGGCTGTTTGTTTTGGTAAAAATAAACCGTATATGTCAGCTATTTTAAATATTGATATGAATAGTGTTGGAAGATGGGCGGAAAAAAATCAAATTACTTATACGACATATTCAGAATTATCTAGAAAACCAGAGGTTATTCAATTGATTGAAAAAGAAGTCGCAAAGTTAATGAAACAACTTCCGCAGCAATCTAGAGTTAAGAAGTTTGTGCTTCTCCATAAGCAACTGAATGCAAACGATGAAGAAATGACTCGAACATTAAAAGTTAGAAGACAGTACATTTCTGAAAAATATCGTACACTAATCGAAGGTCTTTACACGGATACTCAAGAAGTGAAAGTGACAGACAAAGTCGAGGCTGCTGATGGTAAAGAATCCATTATTGAGACAAATCTACGAGTCATTCAGTTAGAAGCTGTACAGGAGGTTGCATAAATATGACATTTTTTTTTCAAATGCTTGTTACAGGGATTGTTGTTGGAAGTATTTATGGACTTGTAGCATTGGGGTTTGTCCTCATTTATCGAGCAAGTGATGCGTTAAATTTAGCGAACGGTGAGTTTGTGCTTATTGGTGCTTATGTTTGTGTGACGTTAGTCACAGCGTACAAATTACCATTTATTGCAGCACTACTTATTACGCTTGTTTTTAGCGCTTTTCTAGGACTTGCGGTCGAAAGAATTGTACTCCGTCCACTTCTAAATGCCCCAGTTATCTCTGTCATTATGGCGACCATCGGATTGTCTAGCTTACTTGCCGGTGCCGCGCATATGATTTGGGGACACCAAAGAAAAGCATTCCCTCAAGTTTTCCCGTCTCAACCAATCGAAATCGGTGGAATTATCGTTACGCCTGTTTATCTTTGGTCTTTCGTTATTGTAATCGCTCTTCTGATTATTTTTTCACTTTTCTTTAAATTTTCAAAAATAGGCATTGCCATGCGCGCTGTAGCAGATGACCAACAAGCCGCTTTATCAATGGGAATTAGTGTAAAAGCGGTGTATGCAATCACATGGGCAATTGCTTCTGTTGTAGCCTCGGTTGGAGGTATTTTGTTAGGGAATATCAATGGTGTAAGCTCGACAATGGCGATTATCGGTTTAACCGTATTACCTGTTGTCATCCTTGGAGGATTAGATAGCATTCTAGGTGCCATTATCGGCGGTTTTATCATCGGTATTCTGCAAAGTCTGGCGGGAGGATATTTAGATCCGCTTGTCGGTGGCGGTTTGAAAGAAGTTGCACCATTCATCGTTATTATTCTTATTTTAATGATTAAACCACACGGGTTATTTGGTAAGGGTGGAATAGAAAGGGTATGAGATGATGAGAAATCCATTTGTGATGGAATGCGGAAACTATAAAACCGCTTATAGTAAAGATATGGCATTGTTTAGCGTGCCGAGAATGAAAATACAGATACTCGTTCTTGTTTTATTCTTCCTATTGTTGCCACTGTTCGCATCGAGTTATGTGGTTGGTCTTTTAACATTGTGTGCAATTGCTTCGATTGGCGCAATCGGTCTTAATATTTTAACGGGATATACTGGACAGATCTCGATTGGTGTTGGTGCTTTCTTAGGTGTTGGAGGCTACACGTCAGCGATATTGACGTCAACGCTAGGATTGAGCTTTTGGCTCGCCCTTCCATTAGCAGGAATTGCTACAGCAATTGTTGGTGGTCTGTTCGGAATTCCTTCCCTGCGTTTAAAAGGTTTATATTTGGCGATAGCCACACTTGCAGCGCAAGTTATTATCCTTTTTGTGATTAGCCGTTGGGATAGCTTAACAGGCGGAACAGCCGGGATGGTACTTAGTCGTCCTTCTGTCGGCGGGTTTTCATTTTCAAGTACGATGAGCTACTACTATCTCTGTATCGTCATTCTTATTTTGACAGCAATGTATGCCCTGAATTTAGTTCGAACGCGAACAGGACGAGCATTTTTAGCAGTTCGTGATCGCGACGTTGCTGCGGAAATTATGGGTATCAACTTATTTAAATATAAGGTCATGTCTTTTGCAATCAGTTCATTTTTTGTTGGGATTGCCGGTGCGTTACTTGCACATTACACAATGATTGTCAGTCCCGAACTATATAGTACACATGTCTCGATTGAATATTTGGCGATGATTTTAGTTGGCGGCTTAGGCAGTGTTCTAGGCTCAATCTTAGGTGCTATGTTTATTACACTTTTACCTGTTGCATTAAACTATTTAATCAATTTTCTTACAGTGTATATGCCAGACTTGTATCAATTATTTTCCGCCTTAAGTGAGTTTGTGTTTGGCGGTGTTATCATCTTGTTTTTAATCTTTGAACCTGGTGGATTGGCCCATATTTGGACAAATATTAAAAATTATTTCCGTTTATGGCCATTTTCTCACTAAATCATTGGGAAATCGAAACCATGCGGTTTCATTCCATATAAAAAGTTAAGGGGGAAATATTCATGAAGAACAGTTTGCAGAAATTTTTTGGATTGTTGTTTGTTGTGTTCCTGGTTGGTCTTCTAGCGGCTTGCGGGGGAGGAAAATCGTCTGCTCCGGCTGAAAGCGGCGGAAATTCAAAGGAAAAATCCGAAGGAAATGATAAAGCGTCAGGTGGTGAAAGAGTAGTGAAGGTCGGTGGTATTTACGATATCACTGGGGGAACAGGAGATGTAGGAACCCCTTTTGCTGAAGGGGAAGAGGCCTATTTTAAACATTTAGAAAACACAGGTGGCATTGAAGGGGTCAAGATCGAGCATAGGGGAGAAGACTATGCTTATGACACACAAGAAGCACAACGCGTTTACCAGGCGTTTCGTGATCGAGATGGCGTTTCTGCCATTCTTGGTTGGGGGACAGGAGATACGGAAGCATTGCGCCAGCAAGTGGCAAATGATAAATTACCGTTCCTTTCCGCTTCCTATTCCGAAAACTTGAAGAATTTAGAAGAAAGTCCTTACAATTTCCTTGTTGCTGCTTCGTATTCTGATCAAGGGCGGGCGGTTTTACAATGGATTAAAGAAAACCACGAAGGTGATAATCCAACGGTTGCATTGCTTTATAACGATACAGCATTTGGCCGTTCACCGATTGAAGATATTAAAAAACATGGTGAAGAAATTGGTGTCAAAATTGTTGATGAACAAGTCATTGACGTACAAGCGACAGAAGCGCAATCACAACTATTAAACATGAAAAAGAAAAACCCTGATTATGCGATTATCCAACAAACATGGGGAGCTACGGCAACGATTTTAAAAGACGCGAAGACACTCGGTATTGATACACAATTTATTGGCTTAAACTGGGCTGCTGGTGAAGGGGTAATTGAGCTTGTTGGTGATACTGCTGAAGGGTACATGGGAATTCTTTCGCACGCATTCCCGTACGAAGATTTACCCGGCATGGAAGAAATTAAAGAATACTTAGATTCTGAGGGAAAAACAGTGGATGACATTGATCAGAAGTTTGTTCAAGGTTGGGAGACTTCCAAAATTTTGGTAGAAGGAATTAAAAAGGCAGCTGAAACGACAGATGGCGAAATCACTGGGGAAGATATCCGTGCCGGTCTAGAAACACTTACTGACTTTGACTTGGGGGGCTTAGGTGCGAATGTTACATTTACACCTGATAACCATGCAGGTACAACTAAAACGCGTCTAGGCAAAGTGGAAAATGGTAAATGGGTAGCCATTACAGATTACTTTAGCCATCGGTAAGCAGGCAGTAGTGCTTCAGGCGATTAAAAATGATGTGAGAGGCACTTGTTCAAACAGGTGCTTCTACTCTCCCCATTTTAAAAGAAAGTCTTAATTTGCTCTTTTTTAACCTCTAACTTCGACTTCCAAAGAAAAGACGCGCCAGCGTTTTTCTGAAAAGGGGATGCTTATGCTTCGCGTTAACAATATTGAAACGGTTTATTCAAGAATTATTCTTGTTTTAAAAGGAATGTCACTTGAAGTGCAAGAAGGAAAGATCGTTGCTTTACTTGGAAGCAATGGCGCCGGTAAATCGACTACCCTTAAGGCAATATCGGGGCTGCTTAAAGGGGAAGGGGGCCAGATTACGGATGGAACGATTGAATTTGAAGGCGCGAAACTTAATGATGTTAGCCCGGATGTGATCGTAAAAAAAGGAATTTTCCATTGTATGGAAGGGAGAAGGGTATTCAAACATCTCACAGTAGAAGAAAACTTAATGGCTGGGGCTTATACTCGTAAGGATCGCAAAAATCTAAAAAATGATATTGAGAGGGTTTATCATTATTTCCCCAAATTAAAAATGCTTCATAGCCGCCATGCTGGATTGCTATCAGGAGGGGAACAACAGATGCTTGCAATCGGAAGGGGAATTATGGCGAAGCCAAAACTTCTTCTGCTGGATGAACCATCTTTAGGGATTGCGCCACTTCTCGTTAAAGAAATCTTTGAAAATATTAAACAAATTAATAAAGAAGAAGGAACATCGATGTTAATTGTTGAACAGAATGCAAATGTAGCTTTGTCTATTGCAGATTATGGCTACATTATGGAAAATGGCCGCATCGTGATGGAAGGGGGTGTCAACTCATTACTGTCAAACGAAGAAGTACGAGATTATTATTTAGGTGTCAGCAAAGAAGGAGACATCGATTACAAAGAAATTAAAGCGTATAAGCGACGTAAAAGGATAGCATGGTGAACAAGATCTTTTAAAAAACTTTAAAAAGGAGGAGATACAGTGGATGTTGTCGGCATTCAAAGCGTGGTGGAAAATAGCTCATTAGTTCACCCGAAAGAGGAAAAAGTTCGCATGACTTCGGAGGGGAGCCAAGAAGCATTTCAATTGCTATTAAAAAAATCAAAAGAAGATCCTGAAAAATTTTGGGGAGAAGTGGCAAAAGAATTGTTCTGGTATGAACCGTGGCAAGAGACAATAAGCGGGGAGTTGCCCAATTTTTCCTTTTTTAAAGGTGGAATTAGTAATGCTAGCGTTAATTTGCTAGATCGCCATATTGAAAATGGGTTGGGAAATAAAACGGCGATCATTTGGGAAGGGGAAAATGGGGACACCCAATTTTATACTTATAGTATGCTGTTAGCTGAGGTGAATCGGTTTGCAAACTCCCTTAAATCGTTTGGTGTAGGCAAAGGGGACGCCGTCGCGATTTATCTTCCGAATTTGGCGGAAGCATTCATAGCGGTATTGGCTTGTTTCCGTCTCGGTGCTGTTTACAATGCCATTTTTTCCGGATTTTCTGAAGAATCATTAAAAGATCGGTTAATTAACTATGAACCGAAAGTCATCGTCACAGCTGATGCGAGCTACCGCCGCGGAAAAATCATCCCATTGAAAGAAAAAGTAGATCGGGTAATTGATTCGATTCCTACTATTACAAACGTTCTTGTTGTTAATCGTCTAAATACAAATCCACCGATGAAAGAGGGCCGTGATATATGGTGGCATGACATTCGAAAAACCGCAAGCATTGTCTGTGAACCAGCGCGAGTGGAAGCCAATGAGCCCGGGATCGTCTTTTACACAAGTGGAACAACAGGTAAACCAAAAGGGGTTGTCCATTCCGGCATCGCGTTTGTCATACAAAATTATATTTATGCAAAATATCATATGGATCATCATGCCGATGATGTATTTTGGTGTTCAGCAGATATCGGATGGTTAACCATGCACATATGGGGAATTGCTGGTGCTTTGGCAAATGGCGTGACAACCGTTATCTACGAAGGAGCCCCAGATTATCCAGAAAAAGACCGATTTTATCAAATTATCGACAAATATCGTGTCAACAAACTATTTACCGCACCAACAGCTCTTCGTATGTTAAAAAGCTTGGGGGAAGAAGCAATCAAACCATATCACCTCGATTGCTTAGATGTCATCTCTTTAGTCGGCGAACCATTTGATCCCGAGACATGGCATTGGACGTATGAAGTACTAGGTAAAAAACAAGTATGTGTAAACAACACATGGGGACAAACGGAAACGGCAGGATGTCCGTTAGCTGGTGCAGCATGGCTTACACCGATGAAGCCGGGATCAGCGGGGATCGAATTCCTTGGGGCACATATGGATATTGTCGATGATGAAGGAAACTCATTACCGCCAAATACATTGGGAAATCTTGTCATTCGAAAACCATTTCCAATGCTTTGCCGCACGTTATGGAAAGAACCTGAAAGATATTATCTTTCCTATTTCAGCCAAGTGGAAGGGGCTTACTATGCCAGCGATATCGCGTTAAAAGATGATGATGGCCATTTCTGGGTAGTTGGCCGATCGGATGATGCCTTTAACGTTGCTGGTCATCGGCTTAGCACAATGGAAATGGAAAGCGCTGCGTTAGAAGCCCCTGGTGTTGCAGAAGTTGCGGTCATTGGGATTCCCGATGAAATAAAAGGTGAAGTTCCACTTGTTTTTGTGAGACTTTCCGCACACGTTGAAAACGAAGAAGACATAAAAATGCAAATTTCTGATTCGATTGTAAAGCGTATTGGGGCAATTGCTCGTCCAAGCGCTGTCATCATTTCGGAAGCCTTGCCTAAAACAGTAAGCGGGAAAATTATGCGTCGCCTATTAAAAGAAATTGTTCTGAAAGGAGAGGTAGCAGGAGATATTACAGGACTCGAAGATCCTGAAACGGTGGAACATATTAAGAGGATTCTAGCGAATAAAAAGTATATGAATGGAACTAAAGAATTGTAAGGAGCAGTCTTTTGAGTTTGATTATCTGAACGTAGAAAGCTGGAGAACGGTCATCATTGAATTTACTTCCAGACGCTCGAAAGCTTTCGGAGTGTCCTGACAGCTTCTTTTTCAAACTCAAACTTACTGTGAATTAAAATTCTTTTATTCCAAGTCTATAGTATAATGATTTAAAGCCATAAGCTATCAAAGGGGATGTATTTTCAATGGATATGAAAGATTTGCTTGCTCCAGAAACATACAATTTAACGGAAGAGATGGAAGCTTTTACACAAGATAAGACAAAAAAGGCTCTAATCTGGAGAAATGAATCTGGAGAAAAGAAGGAAATTACCTATACTGAACTATTTAAACAAGTAAATAAACTCGCAAATGGTTTAACAAATCTTGGTTTAACGAAAGGCGATCGTGTTTTGATCATTATGCCTCGTTTAATCGAAACCTATGTAACGTATCTGGGCTGTCTAAAAGCGGGGCTTGTCGTAATCCCATCATCGGAAATGCTGCGGGCAAAGGATTTAAGTTATCGGATCAATCACGGAGAAGCGAAAGCGGTTATTGCTTATGAACCGTTTATTGAACAAGTGAACAAGATTACAGAACCGATTCCGACGCTTGAACACCGGCTTGTATATGGTAAAGGCGCAAACAATTGGACATCAATTGATACTTTAACGTTAAATGAAAGCGACTCATTCCAAGGGGTTGAAACGAGTCGTGACGATATGGCATTTCTTTCCTATACATCTGGAACAACTGGACAGCCGAAAGGTGTTGTCCATCGCCACGGTTGGGCCTATGCCCATTTGCGCACGGCCGCCGATTCATGGCTTGACATTCAAGAAGGCGACACAGTTTGGGCAACGGCAGGTCCGGGGTGGCAAAAGTGGATCTGGAGCCCGTTTGTTTCCGTCTTAGGAAAAGGCGCAACAGGCTTTATTTATAACGGCAAGTTTGAACCAGAAACGTATTTAAACTTATTGGAAGAAGAAAAAATTAATGTTTTGTGTTGCACGCCGACAGAATACCGCCTGATGGCAAAGGTTGATCATTTATCATCCTATGATTTGAGTGCGCTTCATAGTGCGGTTTCAGCTGGTGAACCGTTAAACCGTGAGGTGATCGATGTTTTCAAAAAGTATCACGGGATTGATGTCAGAGACGGCTATGGCCAAACAGAAAATTCATTGATTGTAAGCACCGGAAAAGGAATGAAAATCAAACCGGGCTCAATGGGAAAACCGACACCGGGCAATCGCGTTGAAATTATTGATGAAGATGGCAAACCAGTTGAAGTCGGTGAAGTCGGCAATATTGCAGTACACAAGAGCGTTCCCGCACTGTTTAAAGAATATTATAAGGATCCCGAAAGAACACAGGCTGCTTATGTAGGTGAGTATTATTTAACGGGTGATAAAGCGAGAAAAGACGAAGAAGGGTATTTTTGGTTTGAAGGCCGCGGAGATGATATTATTATCAGTTCAGGCTATACAATCGGGCCATTTGAAGTAGAGGATGCACTTGTCAAACATGCGAGTGTGAAGGAATGCGCCGTTGTAGCAAGCCCGGATGAAATACGCGGCCACATCGTGAAAGCTTTCGTCGTTTTAAAAGATGGAATTGAAAAAAGCGAGGATTTAATTTTGGAACTTCAAGATCACGTTAAACAATTAACTGCACCCTATAAATATCCGCGCCAAATTGAATTTGTAAGCGATTTGCCAAAAACAACATCAGGAAAAATAAGACGCATTGAACTGCGCCAGCTAGAAATGAACAGACAATTCAATTAAAAACTATAGAAAGGAATGAAAGAATAGGGAGCAGTCATGCCCGCTTCTTTGTCAAACTCAAACCAATTGTGAATTAAAATTCTTTTATTCCAGTTCTATAAATACAATAAAACAGAGCCTGTAAAAAACGGCTCTGTTTTATTTTTAAGATTTCAAACCATACATATAATATGTTATGATTAATCTTGTTTTAGAACGCACTTTTGAAGGGGGTTACTATGAACGCGAAAAGATGGGCCGCGCTCGGAATTGCGGCTGGTATTTTTGTAGTGTCAATTATGCTGAATTTCGCCTACTCAATGGCTTTCGGCAATTTTGAAAGCTTTCAAGAAAATCTCTTAGCATTATCGGAAGAAGAATTCGCTGAAAAAACGTTGGAGTCCGGAACGAGCCTTGAACGAATTGCAGTTCTTGAAGTGAATGGGACAATTGAAGATGTGGCGGCTAATCCGTTTTATCAATCAGTAGGGTACAATCATCGCCAGTTTTTAAGAATGCTTGATCAAGCTGGGGAAGATGAAACCATTAGTGGGATCATTCTCCGCGTGAATTCACCAGGCGGCGGCGTTGTTGAAAGTGCAGATATCCATCGAAAAATTACAGAAATCCAGAAGGAAACGAAGAAGCCGGTATATGTATCAATGGGCAGTGTAGCAGCTTCAGGCGGTTATTACATTTCAGCTCCGGCAAATAAAATTTATGCAAATCCTTCTACAATGACTGGTTCATTAGGTGTCATCATGCAAACGCTCAATTACAGTGAGTTGGCAGATAAATTGGGCATTGAATTTGAAACGGTCAAAAGCGGCCCGCATAAAGATATTGGTTCACCTGATCGGGATATGACAAAAGAAGAGCGAAACATTCTTCAATCGATGGTAAACAATTCTTATGATGAATTTGTTAAGGTGATTGCAAGCGGAAGGGATATGTCCGAAGCCTCCGTGAAAAAAATTGCGGACGGCCGGGTGTATGATGGACGCCAAGCGAAAGAATTGGGCTTAGTTGATGAACTTGGAAATTTGGACGATACGATTGCAGCAATGAAAAAAGAGATCGGTGATGAAAACGTAAGCGTCATTGAATATGAACAAAGCTTCGGATTCGGGTCTCTATTCCAAATGACTGCCCAAAAAATGTTCGGCAAGGATGCTGACTTGCTTGGGATTCGGGAACTGATTGGCGAATCAAATTCTCCTCGATTAATGTATTTATTTACAGAGTAGGTGGAAATATGGATATAACGTCAAATACAGATTTGATGGAAGAACTTGACACTCCGAAACAGACGGAATATGTATACGCAGGTTTTTGGATTCGTTTTTGGGCATATCTTCTTGACTTGTTAGTCATCGGGAGTTTAAATCGAATCGTTGTCAATCCCATCATTCAGATTTTTGATATTGAACCAGGAGAGCCGGCTTTTTTACCGATTGAAACGATTTTAACAGGGGTTGTGTTTTTCTTATATTTTGCCTTGATGACGAAGTATTTCAACCAAACTATCGGAAAAATGGTGCTCGGCATTAAAGTGATATCGAAAGATGAGAAATTGGCATGGGATACGATTCTTTTTCGTGAAGTTGTCGGCAGATTTATTAGCAAAGCTTTGTTTGGCCTTGTTTACGTATGGGTTGCATTTCCTCCTGACAAGCAAGGGGTTCATGATTATTTTGCCGATACGTGGGTCGTCCACACAAGAAAATAAAAGTTGTTTTGGCAGGAATCAAACCATTTCCGTTGAATTGTAGTGTACAGGAAGCTACATACTGGCTAGGTTTGGGCTTCACTCATTTTTAGGCTTAAATAAAATTAGCGGGGATGATTTTGCCTGAAGAGAACCTTTTTTCCGTTAGAAAAACCCGCTTCTCGGAAGGTAAATCGTACCCGCGGGTGATCGAGCCAATTTTAAAAACGGAGGGGACTTTCGTATGGCTGAAGTTACGTTTAAAGGAAACCCGGTAACACTTCTCGGAAATGAAGTGAAAGTTGGGGATTCAGCCCCAAATTTTACTGTGTTAGACAATCATTTAACAGAGAAGTCGCTTGATGATTATGAAGGTGTACGCTTGATTAGCGTCGTTCCATCGCTAGACACTGGCGTATGTGATGCACAAACCCGCAGATTTAACGAAGAAGCCGAAAAGCTGGGTAATGTTACACTGCTTACCATTAGTGTGGACCTTCCTTTTGCCCAAAAACGCTGGTGCGGAAACGCCGGGCTTGAAAAAGCGATCACACTATCGGATCATCGCGATCTTTCGTTCGGCGAAGCTTTCGGCGTCGCAATAAAAGAACTGAGGCTTCTGGCGCGGGCGGTATTCGTTGTGGATTCAAGCGGAAAAGTAACGTATACTGAATACGTAAAAGAAGCAACAAACCATCCTGATTATGATGCGGCAATTGAAGCAGCTAAGCAAGCTCAATAGAAATCTGCTTCATACAGCTTCGATGTTGAATTTGGCATCGAAGCTTTTTCATTACGGTTTCGGAGGATTTTTTATGACAAAATCATATGTTGAATTTCTTTTTCAGTCGATTGATGGCAGTGCGGGCATTTTGCAGCATGAACTTTCGATTACATATTTAGAAGCGGTTGCCGAGACGGGAGAAAATATTTTCCAAAAAGAGATTCTCCAGCAGGTTAGCGATCTTAGCCAAAAAAAGCTGCATAACATCTATGGAAAGATTCAGCTTGATCGATATTCAAAAGAAGAGATAAGAAAAGCCATGCAGCTTTCTGTACTTAAGGGGATGAAAGAAGCGCTTCAGCCCCGCCACGCAATGACACCCGATGCTGTTTCGATTTTTATCGGCTATCTCGTAAATAAATGGATGGGTGATGAAAAGCAGGTGGCGATCTTTGATCCAGTTGTCGGCACAGGAAATCTACTGACAGCTATCTTAAACGGCATGCCAGAGGAAACGGCAGCATTTGGCATCGAAGCGGATGAGACATTGCTAAGATTGGCTTATGTGAATGCGAATTTGCAGGCACACCGCATTGAACTTTTTCACGGCGACGCTGTCCGGCCGCTCTTTGTTGATCCGGTTGATCTTGTTGTTGCCGATTTGCCTATCGGTTATTATCCAAATGATGACATCGCCGAAGGCTATGAGCTTAAGGCATCATCAGGCCATTCTTTCGTTCATCATTTGTTAATTGAACAAAGCTTGCGCTATGCAAAAGAAGGCGCTGTTCTTATTTTTCTAATTCCAAATGGGCTGTTTGAGCAAGAAGGAGCGGCAAAACTGCATACATTTTTAAAAGAAAAGGCAGTCATTCAAGGGTTGCTTCAACTCCCGCTTTCCATGTTTAAAAATGAAGAAAGCCAAAAAAGCATCTTTATGATCCGGAAAAAGTCGGATAAAATTGAACCGCCAAAGCAAGTGTTGCTGGCATCCCTTCCAAGTTTTTCAGATGAACGGAAGTTATCACATGCGATCACAAAAATTAACGAATGGTTTGATGAAAATGTTCCTCGTAAAAGGAGGTAGCAGAATTTGAGCCTAACAAAAAAGGAACGAGCGATCTATGAAGACATTCTTCGTTGGGAAGAGGATTTTTTCCAAAATCCTGAAAGACAACAACAGCCGAGCAAGCCGCTTTTCCGTTTCGATGGGGAGAGCTTAGAGCTGCTCGATAATCTACTTTTTCTATTTAACTTGTTCATGCAGTCAACGAAGTGGCATACATCAGCAGCAGACAAGCTTCTTGATGAAGCACGGAATTTCGATGAATCCATACAAACAATCGGAGATATGCAGCGCTTGCCTGTGCACACCCTTATGTATATTTCGAAGCGGCGAATCGATAAGGAGCAGATTCGATCCCTTTTGCAAGGAGGATTATCCGGAACAGGAAATTTGTTGTTTTTAGGGCTTGATCTGCCGTCACTGCTCGTGCTCAATTTACGTGCGGTACAATTTATTGCGATGACATATGGTTATTCTGTCATTCATCCGGTTGAAATGCTTTTATCTCTTAAAGTTTTTTATACGGCAACGATTTCGAAAAAGGACCAATATGCCATGTGGAAAAATTTAGAGGAAGAAGCAAAAATGCTCAACCACCCATTCTTTTATGAGGGAAGCGACAAGATTATCGACAATGATTGGCTTCAAAACCAGTTGAAACAAATTGCAAAAGCATTTTTAATCATGATGCTAAGAAAAAAAACGAGACAAGGCATCCCTTTTCTCAGCATTGCAATTGGCGCTTGGTTAAACTACCACTTCTCTCACAAAGTATTAGAGATTGCAGATAAATTTTATGCAAAAAGATTACTGGAAGAGAGGGCAGCGGCAGGCGATGAGTTATAATTTTCTTTTTGATGGCAAACTTGGCCTCTGTCTCCCCAATGATTTGTAGATTTGGCTTCATACTCGGCAACTGGTACGCCATGCAAACATGGCCAAGAAATGACAAGGGAATAAATTTTTATGCTTTTTTATGCATAACTATTGAAAAAGATCCAAGAAGCTGTTAAAGTAAGGATATCATTATAAAGAAAAGTCATTCGCCAAGGAAGAGGTTTTATTGAGGCCTCTAAAATTTTTGCATAAAAATGTATAAACATTTAACATCATGAATGATTATTCAAAATTGGAAGGGGACTAACAATGGCAAATCCTAAAGTCGTTTTAGCATATTCTGGAGGATTAGATACGTCGGTTGCAATTAAGTGGCTCCAAGATAAGGGCTATGATGTCATTGCGCTTGGACTTGATGTTGGGGAAGGAAAAGATTTGGATTTCGTAAAAGAAAAGGCATTGAAAGTCGGTGCCATCCAGTCGTATTCCATTAATGCAAAAAAAGAGTTTGCGGAAGAATATGCATTGCCTGTATTGCAGGCCCATGCATTGTATGAACAAAAATATCCGCTCGTTTCGGCATTATCAAGACCGCTCATTGCAAAAAAACTTGTAGAAATTGCGGAGCAATTTGGTGCGGAGGCTGTTGCCCACGGTTGCACCGGCAAAGGAAACGACCAAGTCCGTTTTGAAGTTTCCATTAAAGCGTTAAACCCTAATTTAAAAGTATTGGCGCCTGTTCGGGATTGGAAATGGTCGAGGGAAGAAGAGATTGAATATGCGAAAGCGAACGGGATTCCGATTCCCATTGATCTTGACAGCCCATATTCTATCGACCAGAACTTGTGGGGAAGAAGCAACGAATGCGGCGTATTGGAAGATCCTTGGGTGACACCGCCTGAAGATGCATATGACCTTACTGTTTCGATTGAAGATGCGCCAGATACGCCTGACATTGTTGAAATCGAATTCGAACATGGGGTGCCAGTTTCGATAAACGGCATCAAATATGAGCTCGATGAATTGATTTTGGAATTAAATGCGCTTGCTGGAAAGCACGGCGTTGGCCGGATTGATCATGTGGAAAACCGTCTCGTCGGAATTAAATCTCGGGAAGTGTACGAGTGCCCAGGCGCAATGACACTTATTAAAGCGCATAAAGAGCTTGAAGATTTAACACAACCGAGAGAAGTGGCTCACTTTAAACCAGTCATCGAACAAAAAATGACAGAGCTTATTTACAATGGACTCTGGTTCTCGCCGCTACAAAAAGCATTGCTCGCATTCTTGAAAGAAACACAAAAATCTGTCACAGGTGCAGTGAGAGTAAAACTATTTAAAGGCCATGCGATTGTCGAAGGGAGAAAATCCGAATACTCTCTTTACGACGAGAAATTGGCTACGTATACGAAAGAAGACGAATTTGATCATGATGCAGCAGTAGGCTTTGTTGAACTTTTTGGATTGCCAACAAAAGTTCATAGCATGGTGAACTCGAAGAAAGCGGTGAAAGCGTGACAAAGCTATGGGGAGGCCGGTTTGTCGAGCATGCTGAAGAGTGGGTTGACGAATTCGGCGCCTCAATCGGCTTTGACAAGGAGCTTGTCGAAGAAGACATTGAAGGCAGCCTTGCCCACGTGAGCATGCTGAAAAAGACAAACATCTTAGCAGGCGAAGAAGCACAGAAAATTATAGAAGGCTTAACAAAACTAAAAGAAAAAGCAAAGAATGGGCAGCTCCAATTTTCCGTTGCCCTTGAAGATATTCACTTGAATATTGAAAAAATGCTTATTGACGAAATTGGCCCAGTTGGAGGCAAGCTTCATACAGGAAGAAGCCGAAACGACCAAGTGGCAACGGACATGCATCTCTATCTTCGCAAGCAAGTAAAAGAGATTTTGGATGCCATTGCTACACTGCAAGATGTACTGCTTAGAAAAGCAGAAGAGGAGCAGGAAACTCTTATCCCTGGATATACCCATTTGCAGCGGGCGCAGCCTATTTCCTTCGGACACCATCTTATGGCGTATTTTTGGATGCTTGAGCGCGATTATGCACGCTTTCAGGAAAGCTTAAAAAGGATTAACCTGTCCCCGCTAGGCGCCGGCGCTTTAGCTGGGACAACTTTTCCGATTGACCGCCACTACAGTGCAGAACTGCTCGGATTTGGCGGCATTTATGAGAACAGCCTTGATGCGGTTAGCGATCGCGACTTTATTCTCGAATTTTTAAGCGACTCCTCAATTTTAATGACGCATTTATCGCGTTTTTGTGAAGAGTTGATTCTTTGGTCTTCCCAAGAGTTTCAATTTATTGAAATGGATGACCGTTTTGCAACAGGCTCAAGCATTATGCCTCAAAAGAAAAACCCTGACATGGCTGAATTGATTCGTGGAAAAACAGGGCGTGTCTACGGCAATTTATTCGGCTTGCTAACCGTTTTGAAAGGAACGCCGCTTGCTTACAATAAAGACATGCAGGAAGATAAAGAAGGCATGTTTGACACAGTAAAAACAGTGAAAGGTTCTCTGAAAATTTTTGCTGGCATGATCGAAACGATGGCAGTCAAACGTGAACAAATGCAAAAGGCCGTATCACAAGATTTCTCGAATGCGACAGAACTTGCTGATTATCTCGCAACAAAAGGAATGCCATTTAGAGAAGCGCATGAAGTGGTAGGAAAGCTCGTCCTCTATTGCATTCAACATCACAAATTCTTGCTTGATTTAAGCATAGAGGAATTCAAGGAAGCATCCACTCTATTTGAAGACGATATTTATACGATGCTTGAACCGAGAAAAGTCGTTGAACGCCGGAATAGTGCTGGTGGGACAGGATTCAAACAAGTCTCCGCGGCAATTGAAAAAGCGAAGAAAATAATGGAAGGCAAAGAGCCCGCAGTCTAAAAAATTGACTTGCGAGCTTTTTTAATACTTATGTGTTCACCTGAAGGATCGAAATTAACTTTCTCTAGAAATTTCTTTGTCTCTCACAACGAGGACATCACAATGGGCGTTACGGACAATTTGTTCCGATACGCTTCCGATTAAGAAACGTTCAACTGCATTTAAACCGGTTGCGCCACATACAATAAGATCAGTATTGTATTTATCCGCCAGTGTAATCGGTAAATCTCGTTTAGGGCTTCCTGATTGCAGCACGGCTTCAACATTCTCGTACCCTTGCATTTTTGCTTTTTCAACATATTCGTCCAGCAGCTTTCCACCATAGCTTTCAGCATCGGTAATTGAAATGTTATAAGGCGCATATTGATCCATCGGTGTGAGGCTTCTCGTATCAACGACATGGGCAATATGGAGCTTTGCGCCATCTGCAGCCGCAATTTTGAGTGCCCGGCTGAATGCGCCGTCCGCTTCCTTTGAACCATCAACAGCAACCATGACATTCCGGTAAATCGCCATCATGTTCCCTCCCCTTTTTAAATAAATTTGCTTTATCGCAAATTTATACAAATCTTGCTTCTGGCATCCGACTCCTTTTTATTATATACCCGAAATGAACAGAGTGTAAGCATAATCCTATTCAATTGGCGAGGAAGATAAGAATATTGTAAGATGTTGAATAGAAGAGGGGGGTTATGATGAGGCACGCATTAATTACTGCAGGATCGAAAGGATTGGGGAAAAAGGTATCTGAACAACTGCTTCAAGAGGGCTGCAATGTTACGATTAGTTATAGAAGTGATGAAGCTGCTGTTACAAGATTGAAAGACGAATGGAGCGAATACAAAGATCAGCTTTTGTTTACACAGGGAGATGTAACGAAGAAAGAAGATATTATGCATATTGTGGATGAAGCATTCTCTGCTTTCGGTACAATCGATTTCCTCATTAATAATGCGGGACCTTACATTTTTGAACGGAAAAAATTAGTTGATTACACAGATACCGAATGGTACACCATGCTGGAAGGGAATTTAAGTGCAGTATTTCATCTTTTGAAAAAAACGATTCCCGAAATGCGGAAACAAAAATTTGGACGCATTATTACATACGGTTTCCAAGGTGCAGAATCTGCTCCGGGATGGGTGAATCGCTCCGCTTTTAGCGCTGCAAAAGTGGGGTTGGTCTCCTTAACGAAAACGGTTGCATTCGAAGAAGCCGAAAATGGCATTACGGCAAACATGGTTTGTCCAGGGGACATTGTCGGCGATATGAAAGAAGCAAGCATCAATGAAGCTAGAAAGACATTTGATCGCAACACGCCGATTGGCCGTTCCGGAACTGGCGAGGATATCGCAAGAATGATTTCGTTCCTTTGCCAGGAAGATTCAGACATGGTGACAGGTGCCATTATCGATGTAACGGGCGGCGTGGACGTTGTCCACCGGAACCGGTAAAAAAAGTAAAAATGTCCGTATAAAAAAATATATTTTTCGCATCTTATTAATAAAAGAGAGCGTTCAAAAAAGAGCCAATCACCATCCCGGCTTGTTCGAGAACTCGAGCCTTTTTGAACAACCTTAAAAAGGTGTGTTGATAAGATGAGAAGAACAATCATAGTTATTATGCTTCTGGTGTTTGCGGTCTTTCCGTTACAGGTTTCCGCTAAAGAATTATCGAATAGCATCTCTTTAAAAGTTTCAATCCATGAAAAAGAAAATGAATACATATGGGAGTACAAGGAGTCTGGCATTTATCTTTTTTCAAAAAATGGAAGAGTTTATAAAGGAGCCCAAGCGGAAAAAGAAGTGCAAAAAATAGTCCGAATGCTTCAATTGACGGAACAAGCGGATGTCAATCAGATGGCAGCCTCACTGAAAGGCCAACAATACAAACAGTTGGAACGCTTAGATATTCGTTGGATCAATAAAAAGAATGAACTTTACACCTGGGTCTGGAGTTCTAAGTAATAGAGTTTTTGCCCATTCTTAATTGGGCAAAAACTTTTTTCTATGTGAATTGTATTGTAAAATGAAAATGAATAAGAATTGAAAAAGGTGAAAAGACATGCGTATAGGAATTCCGAAAGAAATATTAAACAACGAAAATCGTGTTGCGATCACGCCTGCGGGTGTATCGATTTTAACCGAACACAACCATCAAATTGTGATTGAAAAAGATGCGGGTTTAAATGCTGGTTTTTTAAATAAAGATTATGAGGCTGCAGGAGCTGAAGTCGTTGAAACCGCGGCTGAGGCTTGGGCCGTTGATATGGTCTTGAAGGTGAAAGAACCGCAGCCTGAAGAATACCAATTTTTTAAGGAAGAATTAATTATTTTTACATACCTTCATTTGGCTGCGTTCCCTGAACTAACAAAAGAATTGGCAGATAAAAAAATTGTATCCATTGCCTATGAGACGGTACAGCTTGATCATGGGACACTTCCACTGCTTACTCCTATGAGTGAAATTGCGGGGAGAATGGCAGCGCAAATCGGTGCACAGTTTCTTGAAAAAACGTATGGCGGAAAAGGTGTCCTGCTAGGGAGTGTACCGGGTGTTAAGCATGGGAAAGTAGCGATTATCGGCGGAGGCGTTGTAGGAACAAACGCAGCCAAAATAGCAGTCGGGCTTGGGGCTGATGTAACGATTATTGACTTAAGCTCTGACCGTTTGCGCCAGCTTGATGACATTTTCGGCTCGAATCTAAACACGCTCATTTCGAATCCTTACAACATTGCCGGAGCCGTTGCGGAAGCTGATCTCGTGATTGGAGCCGTTTTAATCCCGGGGGCCAAGGCACCGCGGCTGGTTACGAAAGAAATGATTCAGTCGATGGAGCCTGGTTCAGTCGTTATCGATGTTGCAATCGACCAAGGCGGGATCGTCGAAACAGCCGATCGAGTTTCGACACATGACCACCCGACCTACGAAAAATATGGCGTCATCCATTACGCGGTTGCGAATATGCCTGGAGCTGTTCCACGGACATCAACGATCGCTTTAACGAATGCAACGATGCCATACGCATTGGAAATTGCGAATAAAGGCTACGAACAAGCAAGCTTAGATAATCCTGCAATTAGGAAAGGGCTGAATACGTTAAAAGGTTCAATCGTTTATCAAGCGATCGCCGAAGCGCACAACATGCCGTACCAGCCAGTAGATCGACTTTTAAAAAGTAAAAAGTAAAGTTTAGCAAAAAATATGCAGGGGAATTAAAAAAAATAGCGTATTTTAATTTATGAGAGTAATCATTGAAAGGGTGTCTCAAATGAAACTAAGCTTCCATGGCCATTCCATTGTCATGATTGAAACGAATGGGAAGAAAATTTTAATCGATCCGTTTATTAGTGGAAATAATCAAACGGATCTAGATGCAGGGAAGGTTGAATGTGATGTTATTCTTTTGACACACGGCCATAATGATCACGTCGGCGACACGGTTGAAATTGCCAAGCGCAATGATGCATTAGTCGTTGCAACGGCTGATCTCGCTACATATTTAGGCTGGCAAGGCGTAAACGTTCATCCAATGAACATTGGCGGCGCATATGAATTCGATTTCGGTAAAGTAAAATTAACTCAAGCATTCCACAGTTCACATTACACAGAAGATGAAAATAAAAACATCGTTTATACGGGAATGCCGACAGGAATTTTGTTTACAGCTGAAGGCAAGACGATCTATCATTTAGGAGATACAGGGCTTTTCTCTGATTTGAAAATGATCGGGGAAATGAACGACATTGATTTGGCCTTCATTCCAATCGGAGATAATTTTACGATGGGACCTGAAGATGCCGCGGTTGCAGCTGAATGGGTTGGCGCAAAAACGGTTGTCCCCATTCACTACAATACATTTCCGGTTATTGAACAAGACCCGAATCAATTTGTTCAGCTGTTAAAAGAAGGGATAGAAGGGAAAGTATTGAAGGCTGGCGAATCAATTACATTATAAGCTTGTCTTTCAAAAGACGATATTCGTATTTAAGGAATCAAACGAAGCGATTTTGCCTGAAAACCTTTTTTCTTGGAAGGTAAATTGCACCGTGGGTATACTAACAATTGTTAACAGCGCGTTTCAAAAAGAAGTGAGGGCAACCCTGCTTCTTTTTTCATTTTTATTTCCTTTCTTCATACAATAAAGTGAGATAAGCTTTGGGAGGGAAAAATGTGAAACAACGTTGGTTATTATCTATTTTGTCAGCATTGGCACTGATTTATTATGCAATGCCCCGCCTGTCTTTTACAGAAGGCCTGCCAGGCTATTTTAGTTTACTTTGGTTAACATTTGCTGTTATCGCTATTGGGGGGAATTTGGCAGCTTTTTTGTATGCTGAAAGCAAGCAGAAAGAAATGAAGAAAGCATTCAAAGAAGAGAAACAACGATATTACGGTACCTAGATTGCCGCGGGCTGTGTTCATTTGTATAATGAAGTTATTGATACAGATGAAAGAATGGTGAAACAGAATGGCTACGAAACATGAACAGATTCTAGCTTTTATTGAAGCACTTGAAGTCGGGGATAAAATCTCTGTTCGTCAAATTGCAAAAGAGTTGGGTGTCAGTGAAGGGACAGCTTATCGAGCAATAAAAGATGCTGAAAATCAAGGCTTTGTCAGCACAATTGAACGCGTCGGCACGATCCGAATTAAGAAAAAGCAGAAGGAAAATATAGAGAAATTAACCTTTGCTGAAGTTGTAAATATTGTTGACGGCCAAGTCCTTGGTGGACGGGCTGGACTTCATAAAACGTTAAATAAATTTGTCATCGGTGCGATGAGACTTGAAGCAATGATGAGATATGTTGAGCCGGGAAGCCTCTTAATTGTTGGCAACCGTGATCAAGTGCATAAAATTGCACTCGAAGCGGGAGCTGCTGTTTTAATTACAGGTGGCTTTGATGCGAATGATGAGGTTAAACAGCTGGCAGATGAACGGGAATTGCCTGTTATTTCCACATCATACGATTCATTTACAACAGGAACGATGATCAACCGCGCCATCTACGATCAACTCATTAAAAAAGAAATTGTCCAAGTAAGCGATATTTTGACGCCGCTTGAGAAAACTCAATTTTTATACAGCGGGGATACGGTGGAAAGATGGCATGAACATCATGATGAATCGACCCATAGCCGCTACCCTGTCGTTGACACAAATATGAAAGTTGTTGGAATCGTTACTTCAAAAGATGTCATTAATGCAGGCGATGAAATACTAATTGAAAAAATTATGACAAAAAATCCTTTGACAGTTAATGAACGCACATCTGTTGCAACGGCTGCACATATGATGATTTGGGAAGGCATCGAAATGGTTCCAGTTGTCAATCAGTCCCAAAAATTGGTAGGAATTATTAGCAGGCAGGATGTTTTGAAAGCGATGCAAACGATGCAGCAGCAGCCGCAAATTGGCGAAACGTTCGCTGATTTGATCGCAAACCAAATTGTAGAAAAAGAGGAAAATGGGGTGGAGTCTTTCACTTGTGAGGTCACTCCGCAAATGACGAACCATCTTGGGACATTGGCTTATGGCGTGATGACTACTCTTGTAACAGAGGTAGGCAGCAGAGTGTTAAAAAAATATAAAAAAGGTGATCCAGTCGTAGAAAACTTAACGATCTTTTTTATTAAGCCCATTCAAATTGAAAGCACGATCGATATACGACCGCGCATTCTTGAAGTAAGCAGAAAATATGGAAGGCTTGATGTTGAAATTTTCCATGAAGGAACAATCGTCGGCAAGGCTTTAATGGTGGCGCAGCTCATCGATCGCCATTAGGATTCTATCTTTCTTTGTTTTGGGCCGCTTCCTCGATGGCAATCGGAAGATAGTAACGATACGCCCGATACCCCAAAATGATATTTGCCAACCCTAACAATATGAAGACCGAACCAACAATGATCGTAATCGTAGAATTATAATAAATAAAAATTTGATTTAAGCCGAAAAATAAGAGGAAATTTCCAATAGCGATATTTGCTTTCGTATTGATCCAGCTTTTTTCAGCTGGAGCTTTCGTTCGAAACGACTTTACTTTGTAAAAAAAGTAAAACATAATTGAAATGACGATAAGAATAGCGAGTGTTGGCATGAATAAACCTCCGAAAGTATTTTCTTACTTATATACTAATGCTTCTATCCGATAATTTCTATGTTTGCCATACAATCGACACAATCTTCAATTGTGAGAAGGAGAAATTATGAAAGAACAAATTCTTGAAGAGATAAAGAAGTATGAGACGATTATTATCCACCGCCATGTAAGGCCTGATCCTGATGCGATTGGATCCCAAGGGGCGCTCGCTGAAATTGTGAAAGCAAGCTTTCCAAATAAAAAAGTTTTTGTCGTAGGAGAAGAGGATCGGTCATTAACTTTTTTAAACCGCATGGACGAAATTGATAATAACGTTTATGAAGGGGCGCTCGTTATCGTTTGTGATACGGCGAATCAACCACGGATCAGTGATAAGCGCTATACGATGGGGGATAAGCTCATTAAAATTGATCACCACCCGAACGAAGATCGGTATGGGGATATTGTGTGGGTGGATACGAATGCGAGCTCTGTCAGTGAAATGATCTATGAGTTTTATCTTTTCGGAAAAGACAAGGGGCTCCTATTAAATGAGAAAGCCGCTTCTTTGATTTATGCTGGAATTGTGGGAGATACCGGGAGATTTCTTTTTCCAACTACAACTGAAAAAGCATTCAAATATGCGTATGAATTAGTTGCAAACGGCCTCAATTTTGTACCGATTTATGAAGAGCTCTATAAACAAAGAATTGAACTTGTCCATCTGAACGGCTATGTTCTCCAGCACTTTTCGCTGGACGAAACCGGCGTTGGCCATATGAAACTTCCGATGTCTGTATTGGAGAAATTCAATGTGTCGCCAAGCGAAGCTTCCCTATTGGTGAACGCTTTCTCCGATGTTGAAGGAATAAAAGTTTGGGTATTCTTCATTGAGGAGAACGGGCAAATTCGGGTGAGATTCCGTTCAAAAGGGCCCATTGTAAATACAATCGCAGCAACATTTAATGGAGGTGGCCATCCATTGGCGTCAGGTGCGACAATTTATTCATGGGATGATGTTGAACCGATTTTACAGATGCTGCGCAATGTTTGTATGGAATATGATTCTAAGACAGAGTGACATCAATATACAATTCAATCGTTGTATATAAATAAAGCTGTCTCACTTTTAAGTTATATTTTTTCTTTTCGACAAAGAATTGCTTATTTTCCAGTGATGAAATAAGCAATTCTTTATTTTTTGAAACGATGTCGATTTTTTTGTTTAACAGCAGCTGTTCTAAATAATGTGTAGCATTTTTCTCCAGTTCAAATTTTTCCATTTCGTTTAGTTTAAGCTTATCTGCATTCATAAATTCAATTTTTATTTCACGGATTAATAAGCTTTTTTCGTTTTTTTCGTTGATGTCTTCAATATCCTTTTGGAAAAGTGCAATTTTATCCTCTAAATCTTTTATTTGCTTCTGCTGTTTTGAAATGATATCTACTTGGCGTTCTTGCATCATGCCGAAAAAAGTTAAAAAGAGCAACCAGCCAATAATGGTACCAATGACAATCCCAGCGAAAAAACGCTGCCATCTGTATAATGTGCGAGTAGAAGGGACACGCATTAGTGAATGGTCTCCTGTGTAAACCATTGAATGATTTGTGTTCCGGTATATGCCCCGCTCATGGCAAACATGACGAGTAAAATCTGTTTTACGATTTCTGTCGGCGTTCCATAAAACAATCCTCGTTCGAGATTTGTAATCATGTCGAACGTACCGCCGATTGCGGCAACAAGTGCCCAGATTTTTAAATTATTTGCAAGCTGTGCTATGGTTTTCATTGGAGGCTCATTAATGAGAAAAGCCCCGATCCCACCAATGATTGAACCACCGACGACAACACCGATTGCAACGAAAAATGCTATAATTAGTGTAATCAGAAACTTTTCCATCTCTGTTCTCCTTTCATCCAATAACAAATGTTCTTCTAGACATTTTATGGACAAACATCGGCGAATATGACTTTTAAAAGGAGAACATGTACGGACTGAACAACCTCTAACTAAGGAAGGATTTCCAATGAGATTCACACATTTGCGAATACATAGCGAATACAGCCTATTGGAAAGTGCGTGCCGCCTCGAAAAGCTTGTTGCGCAGGCAAAGCGGCTCGGATTCAACTCTCTTGCGATAACCGACAAAAATGTAATGTATGGAACAATACCATTTTACAAGGCTTGTCGAAAGGCAGAAATCAAACCGATTATAGGACTGGAAGCGAACGTAATGACAAGTTCGGTAAAAAATGGCCGGAGCTATCCTCTTGTACTCTTGGCAAAAAATGAAATAGGATACCGTCATTTGTTAAAAATTAGCAGCCAGATTCAATTAAAGGAAAATGAGCAAACCAAAGCGATTCATATCGAAACATTGTCCAACTATACGGAAGGCATTTTTGCGCTGTCGGCTGGGCTCGATGGAGAAATCGGACAATGCCTTCTTCACGAAGAATACGACCAAGCTTTAGGAATTGCCAATTTGTTTAAAAGGATATTTGATAAGGAGCATTTTTTCCTTGAAATTGTGGACCACGGGCTACCTGAAGAGGCGAAAGTAAATAAACTGACTGCCAGATTGGCAGAAAAAATTGGCGCTCCACTCGCCGCCACGAACAATGTTCATTATGTAGAAAAAGGGGATGCGATTGCATACGAAGCCCTTCTGGCAATAAAAAGAGGGACAGGGCTATTATCAATAAATAATGCTGAATTTTATTTAAAATCTACTGAAGAAATGGCAGAGGCACTGGAAGACAACTATTTTGAAGCGATGGAAAACAGCGCTAAAATTGCTGATGAATGCATTCTAACCTTATCGCTTGGCAAACCCATCTTGCCTAAATTTCCACTGCCTCCTCATATTTCATCGAAAGAAGCATTGCGTAATTTGTGTTTTCAAGGACTGCAAGCACGTTACAACGATGTGACCAATGAAATTATAGAACGCATAGAGTATGAACTGTCCGTGATCGATGACATGGGATTTAATGATTACTTTTTAATTGTTTGGGATTTTATGAAATATGCTAGGGACAATGGAATTTTAACAGGTCCGGGAAGAGGGTCAGCCGCAGGCTCTCTCGTCGCGTATGTTCTTTATATTACACATGTCGATCCGATGAAACATGAGTTGTTGTTCGAACGTTTTTTAAATCCAGAGCGTGTTTCAATGCCAGATATTGATATCGATTTTTCAGATACGAGAAGAGATGAAGTGATTGAATATGTAGGGCGAAAATATGGGAAAGAACATGTTGCCCAAATTATAACGTTCGGTACGCTTGCGGCAAGGGCGTCGGTTCGGGATGCGGGGCGGCTGCTTGACGTTGAACAGAAAACGATTGACCAGCTGGCAAAGCGGATTCCTTCAAGGCAGGGAATAACGTTAGAAAAAGCGTTCAAAGAGTCTCCTGAATTAGAAAAATTAATAAACCGTTCAGAAGATGCAAAGAAAGTGTTTGAACTCGCCTGTAAGATTGAAGGGTTTCCGCGACATTCCTCAACGCATGCGGCGGGAGTTGTCATTAGCGAAAAACCTCTTACTGATGTCATTGCGATTCGAGCTGGGCATGAAAACATTGCATTAACCCAGTTTCCGATGGAGGATTTGGAAGAGATCGGATTATTAAAGATGGATTTTCTCGGTCTCCGAAATCTATCGCTTATCGAAGACATCCTTCACAACATCGAAAAAAGCACAGGAAGAAAATTGCAGCTTGACATGATCCCGTACAACGATCAAAAAACATTTGACTTGCTAAGCGCAGGTGATACAACGGGCATCTTTCAATTGGAATCTTCCGGAATGCGCCAAGTGTTAACGAATTTAAAACCGAGTGAATTTGAAGATATCGTAGCCGTGAATGCCTTGTATCGGCCGGGACCGATGGAAAACATTCCGGCCTATATTGCCGCAAAGCATGGAAAACGCCGAGTATCTTATCCCCATCCTGATCTTGAACCTGTCTTAAAGAAGACGTACGGCGTTATCGTCTACCAGGAACAAATTATGCAAATTGCATCAATGATGGCAGGATTTTCATTAGGGGAAGCCGATTTATTAAGAAGGGCAATTTCTAAGAAAAAACGAGACATATTAGAAAAAGAACGGGAGCATTTTGTAGCCGGTTGTGTGAAAAATGGATATGGCGAGCATATGGCTGTAGACATTTACAATTTACTTGTAAAATTTGCCAACTATGGGTTTAATCGAAGCCATGCTGTTGCTTACAGTATGATTGCTTACCAGCTTGCTTTTTTGAAAGCGAATGAACCTGTCGCATTTTTTGCTGCGTTGTTATCAAGTGTGATCGGAAACCAGGAAAAGCTTGCAAGTTACATTTCTGAGCTGAGAAGGAAAGGAATTGAAATCTATCCTCCTTCAATCAATAAAAGCCATGCCTTTTTTACAATGGATAAAGGCGGCATCCAATTTGGTTTGCTTGCCATTAAAAATGTTGGTTTGCAGGCGATAAATGAAATCATAAAAAATCGCCGACAGCTCGGGGACTATAAAGATTTGTTTGATTTGTGCAGAAGGGTATCGTTGAAAAATGTCAATAAGCGCACATTGGAGTCGTTAATCTTATCCGGCGCTTTCGATGAATTTGGGGTTGAACGGGGCAGTTTGCTGGCCACGCTTGACGATGCGCTTGAGGACGCGGAAAAAGAGCAAAAGAATGCAAATCAAATTGGTTTTTTTAAGCCTGATGAGAGTGGGTTTACGTATGTTGACGTTCCGCCTCTTAGCGAAGATGAAAGGTTGGCACACGAAAAAGAAGTGTTTGGGTTTTATTTGAGTGGCCATCCACTGCAACGCTACAGCAACCTGCTTTGGCAATTCCCGCATACATTTCTTTCCGATTTAAAAAATATCCCGAATGTCAATTCAGTAAGAGTTGCTGTAATGGTTGAAAATGTAAAACCAATAAAAACAAAAAAAGGCGATCAAATGGCGTTTTTGAAGGGAAGTGATCATTCAGGCGAGGCGGAGATTGTCGTTTTTCCAAAAGTTTTCAGCAAAATAAATGAGATACTCACCCCTGAAGCTTTATTATATATCGAAGGAAAAGTTGAGAATAAGGGTGAAGATGGCGTTAAAATCATTGCAGAAAAGGCAATGAAGGTAGAAGAACTAGTGAAAAATGCAACGAAAAAAATTTTTTTAAAGATTGAACAGAAACATCAAAATCAAAAAACCCTTACGCTTATTCAACATGTTTTAAAGAAGCATCCGGGGGATTTTCCCGTTTATCTTTATTATGAGGAAGAAAAGCGAGTAAGACAATTGTCGAAGCAGTATTCGATTTCGGCGTCCAATGAATGTTTGAACGAGATAAAAATGCTTATCGGTGAAAAAAATATTATGTTTTAACTTCATTCAGAAGTCCCCCACCTCAAGGCTTCGAAGAATCGAAGAGGTCTAAATGGGGAATAACATGCTACTCCCTTAATAAGGCCCGTTTATCGAGAAAGGCTCGATAAAATCTGGGCGCAAATACGTAAAGGCGCATTTGATACGCCTATCAAAATTTTCAGAAATGATGCAAAAACTTGTTTACAACTAGATGTTTGTTGTTATATTATATAAAGTATAACTTTTTTCAAACAAAGGAAGAAATAGCTTAGGAGCCGTGAATACAATCTTACTTTTTATTTAAAGTTTGAAAAGGTGAGCACAAGTTTTCGGACTTGGAATTACAGAGAATTGAGGTGTTGTTGGAGTGACAGAGACTGTTGAGAAAAGGGGTGTAACTTCTTTGTCGACCTTGCGAGAAGAAGCGTTACATATACACCGTAAAAACCAAGGAAAGCTTGAATCAAAATCGAAAATTGAAGTGCGGGATGCAAAGGATTTAAGTCTTGCATATTCCCCAGGTGTGGCCGAGCCATGCATGGAAATCAATAAAGATCCGAGTAAAGTATATGAATATACAATGAAAGGGAATATGGTTGCTGTCGTTTCAAATGGAACGGCTGTTCTCGGACTTGGTGATATCGGCCCTGAAGCTTCGCTTCCTGTAATGGAAGGCAAGGCTGTATTATTTAAAAGCTTTGCCGGCGTAGACGGTTTTCCTATTTGTCTAAATACGAACAGTGTTGACGAGATTGTAGAAACAGTTAAGCTGCTTGAACCAACTTTCGGTGGGGTAAATTTGGAAGATATCAAAGCACCGGAATGCTTTGAAGTCGAAGAAAGGTTAAAAGCTGAAACGAACATTCCGATCTTTCATGATGATCAACATGGCACTGCCATTGTTACGTTAGCAGGCCTTGTTAACGCACTCAAGCTTACAAATAAAATGATCTCAGATGTAAAAGTTGTCGTAAATGGTGCAGGTGCTGCAGGAATTGCCGTTATTAAGCTTTTGAATCGATTTGGTGTGAAAGATATTATCATGTGCGATTCCAAGGGAGCAGTTTATGAAGGACGTCCTGTTGGAATGAACCCTATGAAGGAAGAAGTAGCTAAATTTACGAATCATAAGAAAAAAGCAGGTACGCTTGAAGAAGTGATTAAAGGCACTGACGTGTTCATTGGTGTATCTGTTGAAGGTGCTTTGACTCAAGAGATGATTCGTTCAATGAATGAAGATCCGATTATCTTTGCGATGGCAAATCCAAATCCGGAAATTTTGCCTGATGAAGCAAAAGCAGCGGGAGCAAAAGTCATTGGAACAGGCCGTTCGGATTATCCAAACCAAGTCAACAATGTTTTGGCATTTCCAGGGATTTTCCGCGGAGCACTTGATGTAAGGGCACTTGAAATCAATGAAGAAATGAAAGAGGCCGCTGTATATGCAATCGCTTCACTAATATCTGACGAAGAATTGTCTGCTGATTACGTTATTCCAGCGCCTTTTGATCCTCGAGTTGCACCTGCGGTGGCTGCAGCCGTTGCAACGACGGCAATGTCATCAGGGGTGGCAAGAATCGAAGTCGATCCTGAAGAGATAGCAGAAAAAACACGAAGACTTGCGATTATCGGAGAAAAATAATATTTGCTTTTTAGAACGGAGAAGTTCATCTTCTCCGCTTTTTTATGTGTAAAAAGCGAGAGCTGCCTGTTTCCCATTTCCACAGCTCGTTATCGCTGAAAAAAACTCTAATCCCATCAACATTTGTCAAGCTTTGTCATGAATATGAGAAACACTAGATTTTTCAAACGTTCATCGGTTAGAATAATATAGAGACAAGTGCTAAAAATATGAGATTTTCTTAGTATTTGCGGGAAAGGAAGGTCCCAATTGATCAAAGACTTTTTTGCAAAAAAGAAAAAGTATGCAACAGTTCCTTCTGAGAGACTGAAACAGGAAGTACCAGAAGGGATTATGAAGAAGTGTCCCCAATGCAAACATATTATTTATTCAAAAGAATTGAAGAAAACTTGGAATGTTTGCCAATCATGTGGGTATCATATGCCTTTAACAGCCTATGAGCGTATAGAAAGTTTGCTTGATGATGATTCATTTATCGAATACGACGTAAATATGATTTCTGAAAATCCGCTTCATTTTCCAAACTATATCGAACGCCTTGAAAAAGATCGGGAAGTTTCCGAACTAAATGAAGCTGTTGTAACAGGAGAAGGCTTAATTGACTCAAATCCAACCGTATTGGCAGTAATGGATGCACGTTTCAGAATGGGCAGCATGGGATCGGTCGTTGGCGAGAAGATTACTCGGGCCATTGAACAGGCTGACAAAAAAAATATCCCGTTTATCATTTTTACAGCTTCCGGTGGTGCGCGAATGCAAGAAGGTGTTTTAAGCTTAATGCAGATGGCCAAAACGAGTGTTGCATTAAAACGTTTCAGCGACAATGGGGGCTTATTCATCTCAGTTATGACCCATCCAACAACAGGCGGCGTTTCTGCAAGCTTCGCTTCGGTCGGAGATTTCAACTTCGCGGAACCCGGTGCACTCATTGGTTTTGCCGGAAGAAGAATTATAGAACAAACGATAAGAGAAAAGCTGCCAAACGATTTTCAAACAGCAGAATTTTTAATGAAGCACGGTCAATTGGACCGGGTTATCCCTCGGGGAGAAATGAAAGAAACATTAGCCAAAATTTTAGATATGCACCGGCCAGGAGGGGAAAATCGTGCCTGAACTGGAATTTGAACGCCCAATCAATGATCTGAAAACAAAAATCAATGAACTGAAAGCCTTTATGGAAGAAAAAGACATTGACTTGACTGCAGAATTAAAACATTTGGAAGAACGGCTTAAAGAATTGGAAGATGAAACCTATGAGAACTTACAGCCCTGGTCCCGCGTGCAGATCGCACGCTATCAAGAACGGCCGACAACGCTGGATTATATCGAGCACCTTTTTACAGATTTTATAGAACTTCACGGAGATCGCCTGTACGGTGACGATGAAGCGATCGTCGGAGGGATTGCGAAATACGATGGCAAACCTGTCACGATCATTGGCCATCAACGAGGGAAAGATACAAAGGAAAATATTCGAAGAAACTTCGGCATGCCACATCCGGAAGGCTATCGGAAAGCGCTCCGTTTAATGAAACAAGCTGAGAAGTTTCACCGCCCGGTCATCACGTTTATTGATACAAAGGGCGCTTACCCTGGCAAAGAAGCAGAAGAAAGAGGGCAGAGTGAAGCGATTGCGCGAAATTTGGTGGAGTTATCCGGGCTGTCTGTGCCTGTCATTTGCATTGTAATAGGAGAAGGCGGAAGTGGTGGAGCGCTGGCATTAGGCATTGCAGATCGGATTCACATGCTGGAAAACTCGACATACTCCGTTATTTCTCCTGAAGGCGCAGCTGCATTACTGTGGAAAGATGCATCTCAAGCAAAGCTGGCAGCAGAAACGATGAAAATTACGGCACCAGACCTTTTCGCGCTCGGCATTATCGATGAAATCATTCCAGAGGTTAAAGGCGGAGCACATCGAAATATGCAAAAGCAAGCAGGTGCGATTGATGCCGTTTTAAAAAAATCACTTGATGAGCTTTTGCTATTATCAAGCGAAGAACTAGTTTCAACGCGTTATGAAAAATTCCGTAAAATCGGTGAGTACACGTTTATAAAAAGCTCGGTAAGCATTGCCAACGATTAACGGGTCATTTAGGGGTGCTTTAAACTTGAATCGAATCGGATTATTGACAAGCGGTGGAGATTCTCCTGGAATGAACGCCTGCATCCGGGCAGTCGTCAGAAAAGCAATCTACCATGATATAGAAGTGAATGGTATCTATAACGGATATGCCGGATTAATAAAAGGAAACATAAAAAAGCTAGAACTTGGAACGGTTGGGGACATTATTCACCGGGGAGGGACGATTCTTCAAACGGCAAGGTGTCCCGAATTCCAAACAGAAGAAGGAAGAAAAAAAGCGTTGCGCCACCTTCAGGAACACAAAATCGAAGGGTTAATCGTTATAGGAGGGGATGGAACCTTCAAAGGGGCCCATAAGCTGGCTGAGGATGGCTTTCCTACGATTGCCCTTCCTGCTACAATTGACAACGACATCCCTCTTACAGACTATTCAATCGGCTTTGATACCGCGCTTAATACAGTCATCGAAGCTATTGATAAAATTCGTGATACAGCAACATCATTGGAACGTATTTTCGTTATTGAAGTGATGGGCAAAGATGCTGGAAACCTTGCGCTATGGTCCGGGCTTGCCGGTGGTGCAGAATCAATTTTAATTCCGGAGGAAAGTTATGATTTGCATCAAATCGTTGAAAAAATCAAAAGAGGGTACAATAGAGGAAAAAAGCATAGCATTATCGTTGTGGCGGAAGGTATTGCAAGTGCCGTTGCTGTTGCAAAACAAATTCAAGCTGAAAGCAATCTTGAAACAAAGGTAACTATTCTAGGTCATATTCAACGGGGCGGTTCACCTACAGCCTTTGATCGTGTTTTAGCTAGCAGGTTCGGAGCAAAAGCCGTTGAATTGCTCGTTAATGGGAACTACAACAAGGCAGTAGGCTTGTATAACAATCAAATTGTTGAACGTTCAATAAGTGAAGTTTTGTCAGCAGGCCGCGAAATTAACCGCTCAATGTATCAGTTGGCTCAACAATTATCGATCTAGAAAAGCCTAAGGAGGTCCTCATAATCATGCGAAAAACAAAAATTGTATGTACAATTGGACCAGCAAGCGACAGTGTAGAGATGCTCGTTAAATTAATCAATGCTGGCATGAATGTTGCCCGTTTAAACTTTTCCCATGGCAATCATGAAGAACATCTCGCGCGTATAAATAATATTCGGGAAGCGGAGGAACAAGCCGGCAAAACAATTGCCATCTTACTCGATACGAAAGGGCCGGAAATTCGTACGGGGATGATGGAAAACGGTGAAATCAAGCTAGAAGAAGGAAAAGAGCTCATTATTTCAATGGATGAAGTCATAGGCACCCCCGAAAAAATTTCAGTAACCTATACTGGATTGGCACAAGACGTCAAGGCAGGAGACAGAATTTTGCTTGATGACGGGCTAATTGAACTTGAAGTCATCGAAAAATCTACGAAAGAAATAAAAACAAGAATTTTAAATGGTGGCACACTGACAAACACAAAAGGGGTTAATGTTCCAAATGTCAGGGTTAATTTGCCCGGAATTACGGAAAAAGACGCGGAAGATATCGAATTCGGCATCAAATATGGCGTTGATTTTATCGCCGCTTCATTTGTAAGAAGATCTTCAGACGTTCTGGAAATTCGGGAAATATTAGAAAAAAACGATGCAACGTCCATACATATCATTCCTAAAATCGAAAATCAGGAAGGTGTCGATAACATCGCCGGAATTTTAGAAGTTTCTGATGGCCTTATGGTTGCAAGAGGCGATCTTGGCGTTGAAATTCCTGCAGAAGAAGTGCCCCTCGTACAAAAAATGCTTATTCACGAATGCAATACAGCAGGCAAGCCAGTTATTACCGCTACACAAATGCTTGATTCAATGACGCGAAATCCAAGGCCAACAAGAGCCGAGGCGAGCGATGTTGCAAATGCCATATTTGATGGGACAGACGCAATTATGCTGTCGGGGGAAACGGCAGCAGGCAAGTACCCGGTAGAGACGGTTGAAACGATGCATAAAATTGCCTCCCGTACTGAACAAGCACTCGATTATCGAGAAATCTTAAGAAACAGAAGCAGGGAAAGTTTTATTACAACGACAAATGCAATTAGCCAATCTGTCTCATACACCGCACTTAATTTGGACGCCTCGGCAATCATAACTGCAACCGAAAGTGGACATACCGCAAGAATGATCTCCAAATTCCGCCCAAAGGCACCAATTATTGCGGTTACTAGCTATCAAGGAGTGTGCCGGAAACTATCTCTCGTATGGGGAATTATTCCAAAGCTCGGCAAACGTGCGGAAACCACCGATGAAATGCTGGAAATCACCGTGGCAGAAGCATTAAATACAGGTGTGGTAAAACGGGGAGATTTAGTTGTGATCTCAGCCGGTGTACCCGTTGGAGAAATCGGAACGACCAACTTGCTGAAAGTGCATGTGATTGGCGATATCATAGCAAAAGGGCAAGGCATCGGCCGCAAAACAGTATCTGGAAAAGTCGTCATTGCAAAAGACCACATCGAAGCGAATGAAAAGATGAAAGAAGGCGCGATTTTAGTCACCTATGGAACGGACAAAGAAATGATTGAAGCATTCAAAAAAGCAGCGGCTGTTTTAACAGAAGAAGGCGGGCTGACAAGCCATGCCGCCGTCGTCGGGCTAAGCCTTGGCGTACCGGTTATTGTAGGTGTTGAGAACGCAACAAGTATTTTAAAAGACGATCAAGAAATTACAGTCGATACGTATAAAGGCGATATCTACGATGGGTATACAAGTGTTATATAAACGGAAGTCAGATGTCAGAAGCCGGACTGGTAGAAATCGGGGATAAGAGAAGGGATTTGCGCCTTCTCTTTTTTAAAAGTTAGCGAACATTCTTACTGAAGAGGAGTTCTTCAATGTTTCGTATAGTATTGGCATTAATTATTCTTGTACCAGCGATTGAAATTACGGTTTTAATATGGACAGGCAGCAAAATAGGCGTTGGATGGACACTTTTCATTATTCTTGCAACAGGGATTCTTGGCGCTTGGTTGGCAAAACGCCAAGGCCTTCAAGTCCTTCACCTTGCTCAAGTCCAAATCCAAAATCGGGATATGCCGACAGAAGCTATTCTCGATGGGATTTGTGTACTAGCCGGGGGAGTTTTCCTTTTAACCCCAGGCTTTGTTACTGATATTGCTGGCCTTTTCCTGTTAATTCCTTATACAAGGGCAATCGTTAAGCTATGGCTTAAAAAATGGATAGGACATTTAATTCGAAGGGGAAATATAGGATTCTTTATTAAAAGGCCATTTTAGAAAGGGGAAAGGTAAAATGAAATATACTTTTAATGGCAAAACACCAAAGTTGCACCCATCTGTGTATGTCGCGCCGGGCGCTAAGTTAATCGGCGACATTGTATTGGAAGAGAACGTTTCGATTTGGTTTAATGCTGTTCTAAGAGGAGATTATGAGCAAATAAAAATCGGCAAAGGATCGAGTGTGCAGGACGGAACCATCGTTCACGCCGATCCGGATTATCGTACGACGGTCGGTGAAAATGTCACTGTCGGGCATAATGTGATTTTGCATGGCTGTGAAGTGAAAGACGGAGCGCTTATCGGGATGGGCGCAACAATACTAAATGGTGCTGTCATTGGTGAAGGTTCTCTCGTTGCCGCTGGAAGTCTTGTTCCAGAAGGCAAAGTCATCGAGCCCGGTGTCCTCGTTGCCGGTGTTCCCGCTAAAGTAATTCGAAACTTGTCTGAAGAACAACAAAAGAGAATTCAGCAAGGTGCAGCAAGCTATGTTGCTAATAGTAGAAAATATATAGAACAGAAGATTTTAGAAGAAGCTAAAAGTGAATGAAAATGGAAACGCGACACTGCGTTTCCATTTTTCTTTGGATTAGTAGTTAAGCCATTGAAGAAAAAAATGAAGAAGCGGGCGATTATTCTTATCAAAAATGCTATAGACCGCCTAAAGAATATGGTAGACTTAAATATAGTGAATCCAAAGTACTTTTATGCAACGAATATCATAATGGCTGCTACAATAATTGAAAAAATAACGTGGCAAAAGAGACTAAGATTAATTTAATGAATTTTAGAAAAAGTTGGATTAAAGAGGTGTTGGAAAATGGAAACGACGACAGAAATCATCGTAAAAGAAGAAGACATCGATGAACTCGAACATGTCAATAATAGTGTCTATGTTACATACTTGGAAAAGGGACGCGGGGATTGGTATCGGGAAGCGGGCTTTTCATTTGAAGAAATGAAGAAACATCAATACGGTACAGTTGTTGTCAAACTAAATATAACGTTTATAAAAGAAGCGAAATTAAGAGATAGATTGAAGATTAAAACAATTCCAATCCGTTTAGGGAATACGAGCTTTGATCATAAACAAGAGATTTATAATGAGCAAGGGGATATGATTACTGAAGCTTTTGTTACAAATGTAATGTTTGATCGAAAAGAGAGAAAAAGTATTCCAGTAGTGAAAGAACTTGCCCGCCACTTTAACAATGAATGAAGCTTTTTTTTTGAAAAAAAGTATAAATTGGCAATTCGCCAATTTATACCAATCCCACCTCTCACCTCCAGGAAAGACGCGTCAGCGTTTTCCTTATTACAAAAAAGCTAGCCGAAAAGAGATAGGGATTTATAGACAAATAAAAGAAGATCCATTACCCTTAATAGTAAAGATAACCTACTCTATTGATTGGGGAAGAAGTCATGTCGAAAGAAGAAACAATGCAGACCATCGATCGGGCAATAAAAATTTTGAAATCGTTTTCTATCAATGAGAAAGAATTATCATTGGCCGATCTTCATCGGAAACTAAATGTTTCAAAATCAAGCTTGCAGAGAATTTTAAATACACTCGTTCAACATAGGTTATTAGATAAAGATGATAAACATAAAACATACCAGCTTGGCATAGAGTTGTATTTTTTAGGCCAGCTTGTTGAGAAAAATTCACAATTGCTATCGACAGCAAAACCCTTTATGGAAAAGTTAAAAGAAGAATTTGGCGAATCCGTTTCGTTAAGTATTATTCATGAAAATCAAAGAAAGTGTATAGGATACGTACCGAGCGATCATGAACTGACGACACTTATCCATGTGGGACAAACGTCGCCGCTCTATGCCGGGGCTTCGGCAAAAGTATTAATGGCTTATTTATCTCCTGAAAAACTGGAGAAGTTGCTTAACGAAATAACGCTTCAGAAAAAAACAGACAGGACAATTACGAGCAAGCCACAGCTAAAAAAAGAACTGAAGAAAATTCGTGAAGAGGGTTATGCAATAAGCAATGGAGAAAGAGTGAAAGGCGCTTTTTCAATAAGTGCTCCAATAAAGAACCGTCTGAACGAAGTGATTGCCGGACTAACATTAACGATTCCTACCGCCAGATTAAATCAAGAAAAAATCCCAGCTTATATCGAAAAAACAAAAGAAACTGCAAAAGAAATCTCAAACCGAATGCTTTAAATTTCAACCTGGAAAGTAGCTGCCTTTCCAGGTTTTTGTTTTTCTATATGGTAAATTAATACTTTATAGAATTGTTGGAAAATAATTATTTTGTAAAAGTTTGTTGAACTATTAATTTTCCTATGATATTATCTTTTTCAAGGAATAGAAAAGTGGTACGCTATTCCGGTAAATATTGAGAATTGCAAAACATCTCAATCTAGTAAGAAAAAATGAGGGGGAGAACAATGTTTTCAAAGAGAAAGAGTTTTTTAGGATTTGTTGTTTTACTACTTGGTTTATTGTTAGCGCTAACAGCCTGTGGAAGTAAAAATTCCGGCGGAAATGAAAGCGCTAACAGTGGCGAAGGTGAGAAAAAGGATGAAAGTTCAGGTAAAGTATACGAACTTAACGTAAACAACTGGAACCCATCGATGCACCATTATGTTTACAACGTATTTGATCCTTGGAAAGAAATGGTAGAAGAAAAAACAGAAGGTAGAGTGAAGGTTAATCTGTACCATGGCGGTTCATTAGGAAAATCTTCATCCGTATACCAAGATGTGAAAGGCGGCGTTTACGAGCTTAGCCTTGCAGTAGCAAACTATTTTTACGATACGGATATGTTCCCGTATACGATTGGAAACTTGCCGTTTGCTTTTGATAACGCTGAAGATGCTGCGAAAGTAATGAAAAAATTCGGGGAGAAATACGCAAACGAAACGTTATCAAAAGATGTAATCGTTTTCGATCCGATAACAACTGACCCGTATGATTTGTTCGCTACAAAACCAATTAAATCTGTTGATGATTTGAAAAAAACAAAAATGCGCGCGAGCGGAAAAAGTGAAACAGAACTCGAAAAATCGATCGGAGCTGTTCCTGTTTCTTTAACAGTGGATGATACGTATGAAGGCCTTCAAAAGAAACAAATTGATACATCATTCTATACACCGATTGGGGCAGTCGGGCTGAAATTTTACGAACCAGCACCTTACATTACAAAGCTTCAGGCTTCAGTAACACCAATCATTCCAATGATGAATAAAGATTTCTACGAGTCGCTTCCGGAAGATATCCAAAAAATGTTTGATGAGGAATTTGGGCCAAAGCTTAGCGAAATGTTTATCGAAAGCTATACAAAAGAGCTCGAAAAATCTTATAAAACATTAGAGAAAGAAGTAGAAGGACGCGGAGAAATCATTACACTATCTGACAAGGAAGCCCAACGTTTTAAAGAAGCCGGCAAACCAGCATGGGATGCTTGGATTGAAGATGCAGACAAAAAAGGATACAATGGCCAAGAAATGGTTGATGAATTATTTAAAATAATGGAAGAAGAAGGATTGCAAAAACCATTCTAAGTAGCAACAGAAGCTTCTAATCCTAATTTTCGAAGGGTTAGAAGCTTTCCATTTTAAAAAGAATANGTGACACGATGGATTGCTTTAGCTGTCATGGCATTTATGATGTTTTTTATTGCGATTGCCGTGATTAGCCGTCTGACGGTTACTCCAATCATCGGTGATGTGGAAATCGTTCAGCTAGGCATGATCGTCCTTATCATGTGCGGGCTTGCCTACACGCAACGGGTCGATGGCCATATTTCAATCGGGATTGTCGTGGATAGGTTCCCACAGAAAGGCCAGCTTGTGATGGATGCGATTGGCAGCCTGTTAAATGTTGTGGTCACGCTGATTATTGCCTACATTTATGTCGGGGTTTTCCTAAACCATAAAAATGAAATGCAGC